>RHLJ01000004.1:0-300000 GCA_003712055.1 Balneola sp. | reverse complement strand
TTACTGCTTTAATTTGGGTGGGAATGGCATGGTGGGCGGCCTGGTATCCAGGAGCTGAACCAGGAGGTGGCGGTTACATCGCTCAACGAATGTTTTCAGCTAAAGACGAACGAAATGCTGTTGCAGGAACTCTTCTCTTCAATATTGCTAATTATGCCATTCGTCCCTGGCCGTGGATCTTAGTTGCCCTTGTATCCCTTGTTATTTTTCCGGAACTGGTAGATAAGGAAGCCGGATATCCAATGATGATGGCCGAGGTGTTACCTGTTGGTTGGTTCGGCTTGTTATGTGTCGCCTTTTTAGCTGCTTTCGTTTCTACTATATCAACCCAACTTAATTGGGGGGCATCCTATGTGATTAATGATTTCTATGCTCGTTTCATCAAGAAAGAAGAAAGCTTCGAAAGCTCGGAAAAAGCACAAAAACACTATGTATTTATCTCCAGATTAGCCACCATTGGTATGGCAGGAGTAGCAGTGGTTGTCTCCTACTTTTTTGATTCAGTAAAAGGGGGCTGGGAATTTATTCTTTCCTTGAGCGCCGGAATTGGTGGGGTTATGTTACTTCGATGGTTTTGGTGGAGAGTTAATGCCTGGAGTGAAATTGTAGCAATGATTGCCGCTACCCTGGGTGCAATTATTTCTAAATCACTGGGGTATGATTTTGCTACAAGCATGATTTTTACAACCACTCTTTCAACGATAAGCTGGTTAATTGCCACCTTTGTTACCAAGCCAGAGAGTGAGGAAACTCTCAAGAAATACTACCATCAGGTTCGACCTTTTGGTAAAGGATGGAAACCTTTTGCTGATGGTAAGGAATCCCAGGACAGACTCGGGCCGGCCTTAGTCTCAGTTCTGCAATCCTTTCTTGGTATTATATTCATTCTTCTAGGAATGGGAGAGCTTTTCTTTGGAGATCGCTTAGCGGGAATTAGCTATCTCTTAGGGGGAGCACTAGCTACCTGGTTTGTAGTTCGTAAGATTTAAGGCTTCAGTAAAACCTTAATTGCACTTTCTTTTTCTTCATCGAATACCCGATATGCTTCTTTTGCTTCAGCCAGAGGAAATTGATGAGTTACTACATCCAATACATCAGCAGGTAACGTGTCAATTATCGGCAGTACTTTATCGATATAGTGCCTGGCCGAGCATCTTCCAAACTTCATAGTAACGTTTTTATCATAGAGGTTTGGAGGAGAAAATGGCAGCTTGTCAAAAGCCTGAACTCCAACTGATCCAAGTACTCCTCCGGGCCTTAACAAATCGAACGCCAGTTTTAGAGGAGGAGCACTCCCTACCGCCTCAATCGCTCCATCCACCCCTCTTCCTCCAGTCTCTGCTTTAATTTTTTTCACGGCATCTTCCTGATCAATATTGATCGGAATCGCTCCAAAAGAGGCTGCTTTTTCTAATCGAAAAGGTATTCTATCTAGTGCGTACACCCTCGTTGCACCTTGTTCGAAAGCACTTAAAGCAGCCATTAATCCTACAGACCCGCAGCCTAAAACCGCATACACCCCTTTCGGATTTATCTCTACCATTTCTACTCCGAAATACCCGGTAGGTAAATTATCAGAAATGAGATTCGCCCGTTCCCAACTTATATGCTCAGGTTTATGAACCAGCGTTGAGTCTGCGAATGGAACTCTTGCAAATTCTGCGTGAATACCATGTAAACCTATTCCTTGTTCCACCCATCCATATAGTTGGCTTTGCTCGCATCTTGCCGTTAACCCATTTTCGCAATAATAGCATTGCCCGCAATTTGTAGTAAAAGGACTTATTACTTCATCTCCTGGCTTAAATCTCTTGACTGAATCACCGATTTCAATGACAGTTCCTACGAACTCGTGCCCCATTATTGTATTAATATCGATCCCTTGTTCCCGGCCATGATATACATGCATATCAGAACCGCAAATCGCTGCACATTCAACTTTTACAATTACATCATTCGGGGTCAGAATCTCAGGATTGGGTACATCTATTACCTCTACCTGTTTTATTCCCTTATAGACCAGTGCTTTCATGAGATTCAGAAATAAGTAGAACTAACGATCTTCACGCCTGTACATAAATTTCAGGCCACTCCAGTCTTCATCCACAGCGCACACCTTCACATCTACCAACCCGATTTGCAGCCCGTATCTTCTTACCTCTGCTTCTGTAAATGTCCAGCTAAAGTTTTTGGACGCTTTTTTAATCCAGGAAATCCAAATCATCCCTGTTTTGGTAAGTTTTTCCTTTAAAATGGGAAATAGATTATGAAGTGTTTCCAGATCTTCACAAAAAAAGTGAATGAAATTCAGTTCTTCAGCTTTAAGATCAAGAATGGCAATTTCTTCAGGAAGCTCTCCCAACAAATCCATGTAGTGAGAAGGTTCATTTACAAATAACACCCGCATACCTTGCTTTATGCCTAGCTTCTTAACCAGCGGAGTACCTGAATATCCGGCCATCTGTTATTCCTCGTATGATTCGGCTATAGCAAGCAGTTTTTTTAAATCCTCAATCCTGGTTGGCTGATTAAGGCGCTCGTAACTATGTATCAAATTCCGGATACAACGAATAATTATCTCAACATCAGAAGCTATTCTAAAATGATCGGGCTTAGGCTCAATATTATTCTTTTTGAGAAAGAAATAGCATTGATCATAGGTAACTATAGCCCCATTGTCATAGGGGTCAATAAGAACCTCTTCTTTATCACTTATATAGTTCAGCATAAAATGAATCGGCATATTTACACCAAAAAATGGCATATCTAAGCGCCGGGCTAAAAACATCACAACCATACTTAATGTAATAGGCAGTCCCCTTCTTCGGTTTACTACCTTATCCATAAAGCAGTTTGCCGGGTTATGATAATCTTCCGTATCTCCACCAAAATTCAAATCTTCGAAAACAAATTTAATGAGCTGTTTCATTTTTCGGCGCTCATCTAAGCGATAGCGAATAGTAGGCTCAACCATTTCCGCAAAATGATCAAGTTTTTGAGAATACTCTCTATTGCCTAGTGTAGGATTACCAAATCGGGCTAACGTGAATGCCGCATTTTCTAAATCCGTCCGGTTTTTTACTCCTCGCTCAAACAGTTCATGAAAATCACTTTCAAGTGTTGAAAAAGTAAGTTGATGAATCAGATCCCCAACTTTCTTCTTTTCCTCTGGGTTTTTTATTTCAAGCCTGAATTGATCAAGTAGTGGAACTGCATTTTCCCCAAGTTCCGTAAATCTGCTATGTACACTCTCTTTAATAAATGGATCGGGATCATCCATTAGGAGGAGGAGTGATTCTATTTCGGATTTGCTAGTCATCTTTTCTCTCGTACTGCGCATTAAGATAGATATTCAAATCTAGAATTTCCGTTTAAATATGGAGCTCATATCTCTATATTTGACTCCCTAACGAAAACTCTGTTATGCATATTAACGTTTCTTCTGAAATTGGACATCTAAACGGAGTCATTGTCCATACTCCCGGTCACGAAGTATCCCTTGTGAATCCGGAAATAAAAGATGAACTACTCTTTGATGATATAATCTTCGAGGAAGATGCTCGTGGTGAGCATCTGGATATGCTTGAAGTTTTCAAAGCTGCTATGCCGGAGAATGGCAAGGTTATAGAAATACTCGACTTATTTAGCGAGGTAATTCAAGAGGAAGAAGCCAGGAATTATTTTATTGAGCAACTTATCCGTGAATTTCCGGAGGAAAACCTTTCTATTATTCATGACCAGCTCATCCGGCTTGATCCCCAGGAGTTGCTAAAATTTAGTACTGAAGGAACCCTGCATGGCTCAACAGATTTCAACCTGAACCCTTCCCCGAATTTACTCTTTACTAGAGATCTTGCTGCAGTAGTTGGAAACAGTATCCTTGTTTCAAGAGCTGCCACAAAAGCTCGATTAAGAGAGTCGTTAATTATGGAAACCCTGGTTAGTTACCATCCATTATTCAATGATATAAAGAGTAATGCGATTCGTATTTCGGGCCATCAATCTATCGAGGGTGGGGATGTTTTAGTGGAGTCGGATAAACTCGTTTTAATAGGTATGAGTGAGCGAACCTCATTTACCGGATTAATGCATGCCGCAAAAGGGTTGTTAAGTCATGGAGTGGAAACGGTTCTTGCTGTTGATATCCCTAAGCAAAGAGCCTCTATGCACCTTGATACTATTTTCACCTTTGCCAGTAGCAATGAGTGCATCGCTTTTCCTCCCGCCATTTTAGAACAGAGGGATAATGTGGTAGCCCTTCAATATAGTAATGACAAGATCCTTGCTGAGTCTCGATCTTCTTTATCAGAAGCTCTTAATGAGTTCTCGGGAACCGACTATACATTTATCAAATGCGGTGGTGAGGATCGTACCAGCCAGTTTAGAGAACAATGGACAGATGGAGCTAACGTTTTTGCACTTGCTCCAGGAGTAATTGTAGGGTATGAACGAAACACTAAGACCTTCAACACGTTGGTAGATCATGGTTATTCTTTTATGACGCAATTTGAATTTGTTGAGGAGTATAGAGATAGGCCACTTGAGTTGAATGATGAAAATAAAATTGCCATTAGTTTTCAGGGGCATGAATTATGCCGGGGTCGTGGAGGCGCGCGATGTATGACTATGCCAATTTCAAGAGAACCCATTAAATAACACTTTTTTTGAGCGAGGAATCTAAAACAACCTTCTTCTATCCTCTTCCTGAAAACAGAGAAGCTGATAACCCAAAGAAACGAGTTAATAACCCGGATATAAAAACGATACTCAAACATTCCGGCTTGTTCATACTCACCTATATATCAGTTTCTTTGGTGAGTACCTTTCTTGTAGGTACACCCGCAGAAGGAGTTTTATGGGGAATCTTACCTGCCTTTTCTGAAGAGAGCTTATTACGCGGCGTAACGTTTGCTACTCTGTTACTCACATTTCTCACTTTTCATGAATTTGGACATTACTTTGCTGCTGTATATCACGGAGTTAAAGTCTCTCTTCCTTATTATATTCCGGTACCGTTAGGCATTGGTACTTTGGGAGCAGTAATAAGAATAAGAGAGCAAATACACGAGACAAAAAAGCTTTTTGATATAGGTGCTGCGGGACCAATTGCTGGCTTTATCGTTTCTATTCTATTGCTACTGATTGGTTTCTCCACTCTTCCTGAGCCTGAATTTTTGAACAAATTCGGTGACCATAATTATATGGTAGAACATTTTTATGAACATGGGGAATATCCAGAAGATCCTCAGGTAGGAGAAAATCAAATGGTGCTCTTTTTTGGAGGTACACCGCTTTATAATTTCCTGGCATCTTTTTTTGCTGATGCTCCGCCATTATGGGAAATTCAGCACTATCCTTTCTTGTTAGCTGGCTGGTTCGGGCTATTCTTTACGGCACTAAATTTAATGCCCGTTGGTCAGCTTGATGGTGGCCATATCCTTTATTCACTTATTGGTTATGAAAAACATAAAATTGTAGCTCGTGTATTTTTTACGGGAATAACTATTCTTGCTGGCATTGAAGCCGTCCCATTAATCCACCAGCAAGTCATAAGCTTCGACAATAACTTTGGGTTACTTTCATGGCTGATTTGGACTGCGATCTTATTTCTTATTCTTCAAAAAGCCTTCAAGCGCGAACAATTATGGGTTGCTACAGCGCTTCCGTTTTCAATAATTAGTTCCGGAGTATATTTATATCTAATTACCGGAGATAACACTCCCGATTCTTCCCTAATATGGGTTTTTTGGACTGTTTTTATCGCTTTTATTGTAAAAGTTGAACACCCTCCGGTACTCATTGAACGACCACTTACTCCGGCCAGAAAAGTGATTGGATGGTTAAGTATGCTTATCTTTGTTCTTTGTATAAGTTTAAATCCATTATCCTTTAAAAATTTCATCAATGAAGAAAACCCTACCCCTACTATTGATAGTAGTTACTCTATGGGGATGCTCACAGAGCCAGCAAACACCGGAAAACCTCTCCATTCAAATTGACGCTTTATTAGAAAAAGACCTTTATGTAGAAGCACTCGCTGTTTTAGATGGTATTGAAGCTTCGGAGGAAACAACTTCTCTTAAAGAAAAGGTGCATCTCAACTATGGATTATTTCTTGAGTACAGAGATTCGAACACTACCAATATGCGAGATAAGATGAATGGAGCTCTGGCACAGTACATTGAAGTGTTGAAGATCAATGAAAACAATGAAAAGGCTATTAGCGAGATAGAGCAAATCCTGGGTATCTACGCCACCTTCCCTGATCGTAGCCCGGATCCGCAAATTGTTGAGGAGCTCCAGAAACTAGGATTTGAAGTTTAGTGACCTTCTCTTGAGTTAACCAGTATTTATGTCTGAGAAAAAAAACACGGTAACTATCCAAAACCGCAAAGCTTTCCATGATTATTCGATTGAGGAAACGTTTGAGGCGGGGATTGTACTCCAGGGCACGGAGGTAAAATCTCTGCGCCAGGGAAAAGCCAGTTTTACAGATGCATTCGCTTTCTTGAAGGATGGAGAAGTGTTTTTAAAAGAGTTTTATATCAAACCTTATGAGCAAGGCTCCTACTACAACCATGACCCTCGCAGAGAACGAAAACTTCTCCTAAGCAAAAAGGAAATCCGTGAGCTCGACAAGGCTGTTCAACAAAAAGGAAACACCATTATTCCTTTAAAAATCTATTTCAAAGGGGGCTTTGCCAAAGTTCAGATTGGATTAGCTCGAGGTAAAAAGAAGTTTGACAAAAGAGAAAGTATAAAGGCTGCCGATACCAAGAGAGATATGGAAAGGAGTCTGAAGGGTGGTACTAAACTAAATCTATAAGTTACTTTTTAGGCTTTGATTCTCAATATTTCTATAAACTCCTAGTGGATAAATCGTAATATCTGGGTATGTTACAAACCTACCAAAAGCTTCTATTCCCTCCATCGAGTCAAATACATTAAGTACTGAGTTACCAAAGCTCCTTACCTTTTTATAGTTGCTTTCTCCGTCTAGAAACTCTCTTTGCTTTGCGGCCTCTGCATCTTCTAAACTGGGTTTTGATGTAATTAAACCTAATACGGTAAGCTTTACATTTGGATTTTTCCCATAAGAAAACATTATGTGGTTTAAATCATCTTCCACAAAATGACTTTTTTTAAGATTGCAAATAACCTCAAACCCCTCGTAGTTGTCAAATGGTTTACTACGTAAATGGATTTGATCTTTGTTAAATGTATCTACCCATTCAGAAAATCCTTCTAAAAGCCACTCATCCGGGCTAGCAATTACTTCGGATAGAGCTTTCACTTTCTCATTAATGTCTTTTTCAAAGCTTGAGACTAGGGACTTTTGCTGTGCTTTTTTATTTCTATCCTTAATATCGTTTAATCCCTTTTTTATTTCTTCGACTTGAAGTCTTAGTAATTTTATATCCTCATTCTGCTCTATAGAATATTTATTGCACTTATTAATGAAATCAACCAACCAGGAAAACTTAGACATTATCTTTTTTAATCTTTCAAAGTCATTAATTGTACAATATCCCTCTGCTCTCACATAGCTTACTCCTTCTAGAAGACTTCTTATAACTATGTCATCTAGTTCTGCTTCTTTTGTAGCTTGATTTAAGTCCAATAACATATTGTTATCTATCAAAAAACTCTCCAACTGATTCAATAGATTGTGATGTAAAATTTTCGTCTGCATTCTTGTGAACTTCTCCGAATCCATACCCCCAAATTCTCTTTGAAAAACTTTCACATCAACTTTATTTGTCCTCTCTTTATTTTCTGAAACCTCTTTTCCTTCGTGAAACTCTTTAGTCAATCCCCCTTCAAATTGACTTAGTAAAGAAGATGCCTTGTCTTGATCAAAATATATTAGATCTTTTATCGCAGTCATATCCTCTCCGTTTTGGCTTTGTTGATAAACTTAATATGAACAATATAATAGATAGGAAAAACAAAACCCCGCCCTTTAGGGACGGGGTTTTCATGTTATAGCGGAAAATCTATAAGCCGGATTTTGTTCCTCCCGGATACCCGGGATTCGGTAATCATTTATCTGGTGCACTCCACCCGGTGGCTTTACGACAAGCGACGCATACCACCCTACATGAGCTTGCACCCCACGAGGTTTACCTTGCCCCCGACTTCACAGTACGGGGCGGTGAGCTCTTACCTCACCTTTTCACCCTTATCCCGACGAATCGAGACGGTTTGCTTTCTGTTGCACTTTCTGTCCCGGCCAGGTCGCCCTAACCGAGCCTCAACTTCGCCCGAAGGATCGTTGAGCGTGGTGCCTGTTGGTGTCCGGACTTTCCTCTCTAATCCACTAAAGCTTCATAGAGCGATTACCCGATTTTCCGCTTTAAAGATACGTTTTTGATCGGATTTATTTAAAAAAAATGGAAGAAAGTCACCCTGAAACAGGTTCAGGGTCTTTGTACAGCACGAAAGATTCTGAAACAAGTTCAGAATGACTTTTAAGTCTTATAGAGTAAGTTGTTCTTTCGCTCTATCAAAAAATGACTGATCAACAACAATACGCCCGCTGTTTTCATCGAAAATGATCTTGTTCATTCGGCGCACTTCAACTTGTTGTTGGGGAGGAAGTACCATTCCGAAAGCGGCACCTCTATCCATTGCTACCACGGCAATACCATTATTCAAGCCATTTCTGAGGCGATTATAATTACGCATGTAACGCTGGTCAATACCTTTCTCTACCTCTCCTCTCTTTTTCATGAGAACAACTTCTTCGTCTTCAGTCGACTTCATAACCTTTTCAAGGCTATTCTGCTTTTGTTCGAATAAAGCTTTCGTATGATCCAGATCGGTTTTGGCTACTTCAAGTTCAGGCCCTATCTCTTCTTTTCTCTTCTCTACTTCTTCAATTCGAGATTTAGCGTTTTCAATAACTTGTTTTTGAGCTTCGATCTCTTTGGTTAAGGCATCATACTCTCTGTTGTTTCGAACTGAGAGTTGCTGATCTTCGTATTTCTTTACCTTTTCTTCTGAGGTCTTTATTTCTAATTCAAGGCTATCAAACTCGACGAATAGATTTTTCTCTTCATCTTCTAACTTCGAAAGTTTTGCTTCTCCGCGAGCAATATCCGTTTCTATATCAAGGATTTCTTCAGGAAGATCTCCTCTTAGCTGCTTGATCTCATCGATTCTGCTATCGATGTACTGTAAGTTTGCTAATTGTTGAAGTATTTCTTTCATGTATGGTTAAATCAACTTTGATGAATGGGTTGAGGTTCTATGTCAGACACATAGATTTTCATTGGGTTGGTTACCATTTGAGTAACCGAGACGCTTACTTCTTCAAAAGCATCTGATAATTCATTTTTTAGCGCTTCTGCAATTGGAAATTCACTTTCGTAGTGCCCAACATCCACAAGCAGGAAGTTCTCCTTTTCAGTGAAATAGTCGTGGTACTTAATATCAGCAGTAACAAAGGCCTGGGCTCCTGCTTTAATCGCAGCTTTTTTAAGTGAGATTCCCGACCCTCCACAAACTGCCACTTTCTTAATTCTGTCTACATTCCCTGAGAATCGGACTGACCGAACATTCAAAGCTTTGGAAACCAGGTGAAGGAATTCGTTTTGCCCAACTCCTTCCTCGGGATACTCTCCGAGCACTCCCATTCCAAAATTCTGAGAATTGGAGGCTAATTCAGTTACCTGAAAGGAGCCTGCTTTAAGGAGTCCTTCTTTCTTAAGACCTGCTTTTAGCGTTGGTACCAGATGTTTATCAATAATTGCTTCAAAACACTTTAGTCCACGCTCCCTGTTCTCTACTTCGAAATAATGAGCTTCCTCTGCTGAATAATAATTCAATAATTTTAACACCGAGGTAGCATCTTCCTCAGCAGTAACTAATCTTATCTTTCGGCTTATGCTATAATTTTTTTCCAGAAACCTCAGGTTATCCAGTCCAAGAATATTTGCAAGAACAAATGAAACTCCGTCCAGCGCAGCATCAAGATTAGTATGGGCTACAAGTAAGCCAATATCATTTTTTATCAGCTTATAAATTATCCTTCCTTGCTGATTGGTTGGATTGATAGAGCCAATTTTATTAAAGATCAGTGGGTGATGAGCTACAATAAGTTCACATTTTTTACTTATTGCTTCTTCAATAACATCATCAGTAACATCAAGACAGGTGAGAACAGACGTTACTTCAGTTTCAGGGTCTCCTACTAGTAATCCAACATTGTCGTAATCCAGTTTTATGTGAGGCGGAGCCCATTGATTCAAAAAAGTGGATATATGCCGGATTTTAGTTGCCATCTATCTACTCCTTTGGAATGTTGGTTGAGATAGATGATCCGACAAGGGATGTTTGTAAACGTTCAGTATAATATTCAAATGATGAAAATCTACGTCTTTCTAGAGCTTCCAAAAATAACGCTTATATACGAATTATAAAAGGCTATCTTTATGTTCATAACTTTAAAATAACTTGAACGAGATTTGGTAAATGATAGAGCCTTCTATTTATAAGAATCTTGAGAAGATTCATCAAAGAATTAACGCCGCTTGCAACAAATCAAATAGAGACCCAAAAGAAATCACACTGATTGCTGTTAGCAAGACAAAACCAAATGAAGCTATTCTAGATGCTTTTTCTGCAAGTCAGCTTCACTTTGGTGAGAACAGAATGCAAGAACTGCAAGAGAAAATGGAAGCAATTAGTGAACCGACCATAGAATGGCATATGATCGGAACAATGCAATCGAACAAGATTAAATACATCGCTAACCGTGTTAACTGGATTCATTCCGCGTCAAAAAGTAAGCACCTTAATGAAATACAGAAACGTGCTGAGCTTGCTAACAGAACCATTAATGTACTTATACAAGTAAATATTAGCGGAGAAGATCAAAAAAGCGGATGTGATCCATCTGAACTTGAAAGCATGTTAACTCATGCTAAAACTCTTCCGAACCTGATGATACAAGGGTTAATGGGAATGGCCACATTTTCAGATAATCCTGAAGATATTCGTCCTGAATTTGCCAAATTAAAAACCACATTAACTGATCATTCTCATTTGAACGGAGAAAATGTCCAGCTCAAAGAACTTTCGATGGGAATGAGCGGAGATTTTGAGGTGGCTATTGAGGAAGGGGCAACCATGATTCGAGTTGGAAGCGCCATTTTTGGATCACGAAACTAAGGTTGATTTAGTGCGTAAGGCTCCCCACTTTCCAACAGGAACTAATTAAACTCGGGCATTATGTTTGGATTACCATGGTTTGCTATCATCCCAATCGTTGCTATAATCGGTGGGTTATTTTACGCATATAAAGAAAAAGAACTATCGTTAGAGGAAAAGCGTCTAACAAGTGCAAAAGAATCTCATGAACTACGGAAGATGATCTTCAACCTGAAAACCAGAATAGAAAACCTGGAAGCAATTGCTTCAGAAAATTCTTCAAAATCAGGTGAAATTTCGCTTGATGAAATAGAGATTAAGGATGATCTTAACGCTTCTGACTCCACTCAACGCTCAAAAGTAAGAGGCTAATACTATGCAAGAAGAAGAATTTATAGTAGCTCTGGTTGCTATTGTTTTTGGAATAGGGTTAACTGGGTTTTTCCTACATAATGTTTTTGGATTGATTAAAGCTTGGATTAATAGAAAAAGCTCTACTTCTTCCGGAGAAATAAACCCTCAGTTTTTTAAAGCACTTGGTGAGTTTAAGAAAACCACCGAAAGAAGGATCTCCAATTTAGAGGCCATTGTTTCTGATCTTGAGGAGGAAAAAATCAGAATTCCTGATTCTTCAGAATCAATAGGAGAAATTACTATTGAAGAGAAAGGTGTTAGAGCCGCCCAGAAAAAAGAGGACGACAGTAATCTGAGGAACATGTTAAACGAATAAGTGTTATTTTAATTAAGATTAGTAAAGACACTTATTATGAAAATCACGCCATTAGAAATTAAGCAGCAGCAATTTGAAAAATCATTAAGGGGCTATGATGTTGCTGATGTACAGGCTTTTCTCACTTTGATTTCGAATGAGTACGAACATCTTCTTTCAAAGAATAAAGAACTTGAAGAACAGATTGAAAAACTTAGTGACAGGGTAAAGCATTATGAACGGGTAGAAGAAGCACTTCACGAAACACTTCAAACCACTAAGGAATCCGTAGCTCAAAAAATGGATAATGCCCGACTTGAGGCAAAAAACACTACGGATAAAGCTCAAATGGAAGCTGAAACCATCATCCAGGAAGCTAATCAGCAAAGAGCACAAATTCGTCAAAGCATTCTTCGACTCCTTGACCGTAGAGATGAAATAATTGCAGGTATATCTTCTTACCTCGACAATGCCAAAACATCCATCGAAAAGTTTTCCAATGATGAAATGAACATTTTTTCCTTACCTAAGGATGAAGCATTGGAAGAATCTGAGAACGTTGAAGAAAGCTCATCAAACTCTTCACGCTTTGAATTTGATGGCGATGAGGACTCTACTGAAGAAGATCAATCTATTCTAAATGAGGATAATGAGGGTTTTCCTCCGGGATCTGATCGCCTGAATGATATTCTCGACGAAATAGATTAATTTTTCTCTATTCACATCCAAAAAGTTTTATATGGCGTTTGATACCGTAGAACAATTCCGGGGAAAAAGAGACCAGGCTGTAGAGTATATTCAGAGTGAAACCAGCCTGCTGCCCGAATATTTACTTATTCTGGGAACCGGGCTGGGACAGCTTGCTGAGGAAATTGAAGCCCACCATGTTATTACCTATGATAAAATCCCTCACTTTCCTGTTTCAACAGTAGAAGGACATGCAGGAAGATTAATATTTGGTGAGTTAGGAGGTAAATCAGTAATGGCTATGCAGGGACGCTTCCATTACTATGAGGGATATACCATGCATCAAATTGCCTTTCCTGTTCGGGTTGCAAAGGCTTTGGGGGTTCATACCCTTATGGTTAGTAATGCATGTGGAGGATTAAATCCCATATATAGACGGGGAGATGTGATGTTGATTCATGATCACATTAACTTTTTAGGAGACAATCCACTTATTGGACCAAATGACGACCAAATGGGTCCTCGTTTCCCGGATATGAGCGAGCCTTATACTGAACGTTTAGTGGAAACAGCCGAAAATGTAGCATTGGATAATGCCATTAAGTTACATAAAGGAGTTTATTTAGCTGTTTCAGGCCCCACAATGGAAACCCGCGCCGAATACCGATACATGCGGCAATTGGGAGCAGATGTAGTTGGAATGAGCACCGTACCTGAAGTAATTGCATCAGTACATATGGGCATGGATGTATTAGGTATTTCAGTTATTACTGATGAATGCTTTCCGGATGCCCTTGAGCCAGTAAGTCTAGACGATGTACTTGAGGCTGCTGCTATGGCAGAACCTAAGTTGACCCAAATCATGGTTGGAGTGCTTGAAAGATTGTGAGACTAATTATCCACAAAAAGCGTTATTTTTCCACGCGCTATTGCAATCTATAGGCGAAATTCGTTTCTATAGTAAACCATAAGCATTGAGACTAGTATATATATGCATTTTGATGGATTTGATGACGAGCTTTGGGATGAACATAAATGGGAAGCTCACCTCAATGAAGTAGAGAAGAAAAGTGATCAACTAAGAAAGTTTATTTCCTCTGATCCTAAAGGAAATACCCCGCGCTGGATTACCCTTCTGCAAGAGAGCTTAAGTGAGGATGATGCTTTTGAAGCTTATGTAGAAGAAGAGTTATTATTAGACGAAGCGTATTTTCCTGAAGATGAAGATTGGGAAGATGATGATGATTTTGAGGAGGATGAAGACTTTCTCTTTGGTTCTGATGAGTTCTCAGAACTTGATGAGGACGAGGAAGATTTTGATGCTGGAGAAGAATGGAAAGCCCTAAGTGAAGAATTTGCGGATTCAGATTATGGCTCTTTAGATAATCTTCTCATTTTCAATAGAGCCCGGCATCTCGCGGTGGATGTACTTAAGTGGTCCGAAACCATCCCTGAGAAAAATCATACCAAAGCTTTTCAGGAATATGTTGGTGAATCTCTTAAAATTGGGGCCAAACTAGCCGGAGGTTACTCCTTTGGGTTTGAAGCCGATTATTTAGGGGCAAATATTGCCTACACTAAGAAAGCTCTTACTTCCGCTAACCTGTGCTTATCACTATTACCTGCTCTTAATGAGAACAAGCAGATGTTTACCAAAGCACAATACCAAAGTTATCACGCTCGATTCTTCGAACTGAGAAATGATATTGGTATTTATGTACAGGATTTGAGAGACCGTTTCCGTTTTGGTTATGAATGACAGGGATTTTTCTAAGTTCTGGATAAATAGCTTTCAAACAGGTAACTCGATAAAGCTCAGGTCATTCCCGTGAATACGGGAATCTAGATTCCGGCCTTCGCCGAGGAATGACGTTTTGCCTTCCACAGATCCCGCAACTTGTACTGAACTTGATTCAGTATCAAAGTGCGGATGACTTAAAAGTTAATTGTTCTAAGCCTGGTTTTGAGTAATTAATGCTAATCCCAGATAGCTACTACTTTATTCCCATCGGAATCATTTGCCGCACGGAACATGGACCCCGTGTTCGTTTCCATTGAATAGTTACCATACTGATCAACTGCAATAAAACCAGCTTCTCTCGGATTTAGTAGCTCTCCAACCAGATAATCCATCGACTGTTGAAGACTCGCTTCTTTAAACTTCATATAAGATGCCAACGCATGTGCAGAAACATTAAGCATTATTCGCTCTCCCCAACCTGTTGCCGAAACTGCAACCTGATCATTTGCATAGGTTCCTGAACCAATAATAGGCACATCTCCTACACGTCCGAATCTTTTATTAGTCATCCCTCCTGTTGATGTGCCCGCTACAAGGTTTCCTTCCTTATCTAGTGCAACACAGCCAACGGTGCCCATTTTCCAGCCATTTTCTTCAAGCAATTCCAGGTTTCCACTAGTAGAAGTATTATTTCTTTTCCATCGCTCATATCGTTCCTGAACTCGGAAGTACTCGTTTTCTACTCGTTCTAGTGTGGTTTCATCCGCAAACTTTTCAGCTCCATCAGCAGCAAAAAATACATGCCGCGAATCTTCCATTACTTTTCGGGCAAGAGAAATTGGATTTTTAACAGTTGTCACTCCGGTTACTGCTCCGGCATTCATATTAGTACCGTCCATGATAGCAGCGTCTAATTCGTTCTTTCCTTCCGCCGTAAATACCGCCCCTCTTCCGGCATTAAACAGTTCGTTATCCTCCATAAATTGTATGGTTTGTTCAACAGCATCCAGTGCTGATCCACCATTAGCCAAGATCTCCGTTCCGATTGCAAGGGCTTCATCCAAGGCCTCCATATAAGCCTGAACTTCCTCTTCAGGAGCATCTGGGGGGTAATATCCTGCCCCTCCATGTAAAGCTATGGACCATTCTTTTTGAACTGGTGCAGGTTGTTCTTGTACAGGTTCACAGGAAATAAATAGGAGTGAACCCATTAAAAATAATGCGAGCTTTTTCATAGATAACCATTTGTTTCGGGCAACTTACCATTTCATTTCTCTTTTCGCTGTAAAAGTTTATCGAGAAAAGTGATACGTTCATCGAATAAATTTCAGGGCCTTTGCAGTTACCCGTTTCTTTGCATTGCAAACGATAACCAACTCTACAAACAATGAGATCTGCAATCAAACTTTTACTATTCATTCTTGCCTGTAGCTTTCTATTCACAGGCTGTTTCTTGAAATCTGTCCACCCTCTAATTAACGAAGACAACGCTATGCTTGTTGACGGACTGGAGGGTAGATGGGAAAGCGGCAATCAACGATGGACTTTTGTAAATGATATTCGAAATGTACCTGATATAACTATTAATGGTGAAAACTACGAAGGAACTATCGGCATTGAAGCTGAAGAAGACGATGTGTTTATCGAAGGTCCCTTTTATATGATCATATTTGAAGAACTGAGTAGCTCCGTTCCTGACACAAGCTATTTCCTTGGTGCGGCAGGACAAATAGGAAACAATCTTTTCCTCGATTTACAACTGTTTGATTTTGATATGAGAGATGACAACTTCGTTGACGCACATCTATTTAGGGTTCATACATTCTCTCGACTCACTTTGAATCAGGATAAGCTTTCTATAGAGCTGTTTGAAGACTCATGGATTACCGACCTGATTGTTGAAAACAGAGTTCGTATTAAGCATGAGAAAATAAATGATACCTTAGCTGGAGAAAGCGAAATACTTATCACTGCTTCAACAAAAGAACTTCAACGGTTCGTGAAGAAATATGGCGATGATGAGGATGCATTTGACGACCCTATTGAGCTAACAAGGGTGAACAATGAACTTTAAGAAGAAATTGGCAATTAATATCGTCCAGAATCTTGTTTTCTGGACGATATCCTTCGTAATCACCCTACGAGTGTTCGCACAAACTGAACAACTTGGAGTAGTTGATTTCATTTATAGCTTTTTATTCCATATTCCTTTTGTGACTGTCGTGTTATTTAATATTTATCGTTTCATTCCAGATATGTTAGTCAAGTATGGAGTGTGGGCTTACATAGGAATGATACTAGTTCCGGGATATGGTATAACCCTATCTTTATATGGCCTATCATATGGAATGTTTTCTGACTTTCTGTTCCCAAACTATTTCATGGTCGGTTCTTTTATGCCACATGAGATTTTCGGGATTATGGCTGTTTACTTAGCCATTTCTTCCATGATAGAATTTTCTAAGTCCTGGTTTGGGAGAAAGGAAACAGAACTAAAACTAGCCCAGCTCCAGGAGGAAAAAACCTTCAGCGAACTTAAAGCATTAAGAGCTCAGATTAATCCACACTTCTTATTCAATAATCTTAATACCATTTATGGAGAAGCACTCAAGAAATCAGAAAAAGCTCCTTCGATGATCCTAAAGCTATCCAGTATCCTCCGATACATTGTAGAAAATATGGACAAAGACATTGTTCCACTTTCTGCGGAAATTGAATACCTGAAAGAATTCATTAACCTGCAAAAAGAACGAATTTCTAATCCCAGGCGAGTGGCTTTCTCAGTCCATGGCAAATTTGATGACCTAAGCATCGCCCCCCTCCTCTTGGTGAACTTCGTGGAAAATGCTTTTAAGCATGGAAGTACTACCGAGGAAACTGACCAAATCAGCTTCAACTTAAGTGTGATGGATAAGACACTTACTTTTCGATCGGTGAATACGAAATCTAATTCCAGAAACCTGGAGGCTACTTCCTCGGGAACAGGCATCCAAAATGTGAAAAAGCGATTAGACTTACTCTATGCAGACCGGCATAGTTTAGAGATCAAAGAAGACAACTATACATACGATGTAACGCTAAGCCTGAGGATGAAATGAAACTGACCTGTATTATTGTAGAAGATGAGCCAATAGCAAGGGATATCCTCAGACAATATATCTCTGAGCTAGATTTCCTGGATCTTATAGCAGAATTTGATAATGGTGTTTCGGCAGTATCTTTTCTTCGGAAACAAGAAGTAGATGTACTTTTTCTTGATATAAATATGCCCAAGCTTTCGGGGATTGATTTGATCAGGAGCTTATCCCATCCTCCTAAAATAGTTTTGACCACTGCTTATTCAGAATATGCACTGGAAGGATACGAGCTGGATGTAATCGATTACCTCCTTAAGCCTTTCTCTTTCGAACGATTCTTAAAAGCGGTGAATAAGGTTTCCAAACTACTTGAAAGCGAACAAGCTTCAGACGAATCCCAGCCATTAATTATAAAAGCCGATGGCAAAACCTACCGTATCGATGAAGAAGACATTCTTTTTGTAGAAAGTCTGGGAGACTATGTAACACTGCATACCTCTTCAGAAAAACTCACTTTCAACCAGAGTTTGAAGTCTTTTTTGGAGAAGTTATCTCCAGATTCTTTTATAAGAGTGCATAAATCCTTTGTGGTCTCCCTTTCAAAAATCAATTATGTAGAAGGAAATATGATTTCTGTCGGGGAAAAAGAGATACCTATTGGAAATGCATTTAAAGATGATTTTAAAAATAAATTCCTAAAGGTATAATCAATCCCAGGAACCGTACATCGCATTGGGTAACACAAGAATATCTACTCCCTGGCGCTTTAGGAATTCGCTAAGGTCAACGTTTTCTTGTGTAGTTTTTGCAAAGTCTTTGATGTTATCTCCAACCTGCATAACCAGTGATAAATCTCTATTCCAGGAAGATTGCGCTTCCAGATAATTGGCCCAGCAGTTTTCAGCTGTTCCAGTAATTACCTCTTTGCGACGAAGGTCTTTGTCATTGATAATTCCATCTTCACCCACAGCATCCCTGTCAACTTGTGCCCTACCAATAATACAGGTAGTAGCTCGATTTATTGGAAAGCCTAATGCTAACAGGTTATTCCAGGTGTGTTGATCATGTGCACGGTCCCGGTTAGTGACCAGGGCGATTTGGCCCCCTGCTTCAATTACTTTGGTAACGAACTGTTTAGATCCAGGAACTTCTGTGGCTGATTCTTCCATCACCCAATCAGCCCAGGTTTCTGGGGTAAATCCCAGTCCTTGTGCATCCCTGCGCTTATTGTAATTACTGTTGTCCAGCAAGGTCTCGTCCACATCCATAATTACTACCCAGGGCTCATCCATGGAAGAAAAACCTTCGATATTTTGTTCTGCCTGCTGGTAAAGAGATGAAGTGATCAGGGCATATTCTGCACTGTTTTGAGTCCATCGAACACCCGTGCTTATTGGAAGAGGCTCAGTCAGCCACAGATCAACAGCTACAGGACAATGATCGCTTAGCATATCATCTTCGGTCATAGTCTGAGGAGTCATTCCGAAATAAAAGACGTCCTGGCTTCCAGGAACGAAGTATTTACTCCCCTGCGAACTTGTTATTATATGGTCGATTGGGTCGGGGTATCGTGGATGGCATCCTCTTATACCTTCCATACTACTTGCTAATCCTATTTCACCACCATCCATTTCTTCAAGATCTTCCCAAAAACGATTCTCCGGGGTAGTTATCCGATGGTTAAAATCCCCAAGAATTACGAAGGCTGTTCCTTCTTCAACTTTGCTTTCCACCCAATCATCAAGCACAGGGGCCTGCTCTTCGAAGGTTTCACATGCATCACGATCGGAAGTAGAATAGTCGTTTACAAAGCATCCGCTTTTCATATGCACATTCATTACCTCAATAGGCTCAGGAGTTCCCGTTAGCCTTATGACTAAACCATAGCGAAGTCCAGGATTGCCTAATGCCAGTTCATCAAAATTCTCAACTCCCTCAAACTCTACTCCCTTGCGGATGGCAAAGGCTACTTTTTGCTGTGTGGATGGACGGCCACTTCCTCTACAATCATAAGAACCACTATCTGGTCGATCAGACATTATAATAGTCCACTCACTTTCCGGAAATACACGAGCCACAGCTTTTGCTGATTCTACTTCTTGTAATGCAACCACATCTGCATCCATAGACTCTGCAAAAGCTCGAAGTTTAGCATAATCAGCTTCGCTTCTGGCAACACAGCCCTCTCCATCATTTTCGGCCAGGTGCTCGATGTTCCAGGCTACCATTCTGAGGGTAGATTCTTCAGCATTTTGGGCAAATACGGTTCCTGTATAACCCAGGAAAAGCAATGCTAACAACATAAATCTCGTTTGTTGGAAAATGGTTTTCATTTGATAAGAGTATTTAAGGTGGTGTAATTTTTACAATGAAAAATTCGCTGGTTAATTCCAGACTTGCAATAGCCCTGACTATATACTAGGTAGTTAAATTGTTAAATCATCAAAATAAACGTTGTATCCTTTCCCCAGCGTGCCTTGCTCCAATAATATTTTTTGCTCCAGGCCCTATTTCCAGCTCGGCAAGTTCCCCAGATACACTCAGATGCTCATGCCAACGTAAAAATGGATCAATAATTGGATACCCGCATTCTGCACATTTAAGATGACTATTGTTTTTCAGGTTTTGAATCAACGTGCTATTTATGGTTGGTGAGAATCCGGTACCCACCAAAATCTGATCACAGAATAAATGCCCTTCACCTTCTAAATTGAGAAATGCATTATCACTCCCAAATAACTCGCCCGATTTAATCTTCCCAATCACGTGATGGGCATGTTCCATTTTCAGAACCTGGTTCAATTTCCAATTTATATCAGGAGTGATGGTACCTCGCTTACGAGCTGATGAAATCATTGCTCGTCTTTTAAAAGTGCGTTGTTCTGAATAGAAGCGATGCAAATATTTCGGCCCCATCCAGCCTGGATCAATATCGTATTGAGATACATTGATTTTCCCGGGAGTTAACAAGGTTATTTTCCCGGAGTAACTTTCAGCAAGCTTTATAAATGTCTGTACTGCTCCCATCCCACTACCTACTACAACGGTATGAAAACCCTCTTTATATGCCTTTACTGAAAAATCGGGACTATAAATATGATGTACAGGAAATGCTTTTGATGCCAGGCTATTCGCCCATTCAGGCATATTTAGTTGTCCGCCATTGCCTATAGCAAGAATAATATGACGAGCATGAATCTCTCCATCTTCTGAAAAAATACGCGCACCCATAGAATGTAATTCGATATCGGTAATCTGGGTTTGTATCCAATAATCCTCTTGTTTATATGCCGAAAGAACATCCCGCACATGAGCATTAAACAAATTGAGCGATGGCCTATTGCGAGGAGCGACAAAAGGTTTAGGCTGTATTGAATGATGGTCGGAGAATTTCTGCAATGCGAAAGGGTCGATATCCACATGATGAACGGAAGGGGATCGCAAAAACTCCATACCACTATTTGAAGTACAATGCTTCCAATTATGAAGCGGAGCCGGATTAGGGTCCGCAATTCCAATGGTCAGCTTATTTTCCGTTCGCTTTTTGATAAGATGGAAGAGATGTACACCATGTACACCTCCACCAATAATCAAGACATCAAATGATGGGGTCATTTTCGAATAGCTTCAGGCTACCATTAAGCAACTAATGCTTTGCTCAGCCATGAATTGATGGACTTTTCGTTAACCCCGGTTCCGATAAAAACAATCTCATTATAGGTATAGTCCGGGTTATTAAATCTCCCAATCGGATCAAATTTTATAAACTTTCCAGCCTGGTTCCATAAAAAAGCGGCATCTGTGTTCTTAATGGTAACAATCCCTTTTGATCTAAGGATATTTTGAGGAAACTCACTTTGGAAAAGCCTTATCAGTTTTTCCTCATCAAATCGCGCGACGGATTTGAAGACAAAGGTTCCAATCCCATATTCTTCGGATTCTGATCCGGGCTCTTTTTCCAGTTCAGCAACCCAAAGAGAAGAATCTTCCGCTACTTCTATGTCAAAAATGTTAGTGTCCACAATTTCATCTATTGGAACTTCTCCATAAGTAGTCTTAAGCATTTTTGCTCGCGGGTTCATTAGCTTCAATAAATCCGTGAGTTTTGTCAGTTCCTGATCTGTACTTTCATCAACTTTATTTAAGAGTAAGATATCAGCTCCTTCTACCTGCTCAGCAAGTAACTGACTATAGCCTCTTCCAAAATCGTCATCAGGAATGAGCGACTGCTTTTCGTACATATCAAAGAACTGGGCGCTGTCTATAACAGTGATGATTGCATCTACAAATACCCGGTCTTGTATATCTGGCAGGTCTGGATTGGCTTCTAATATTTCAGGATGTACATAAAATGCCTGTGCAATAGGGATAGGCTCTCCAATACCAGTAGATTCAATAACCAGTGCATCGATGTTATTCTCGTTTAGTATTTTGTCGACCCCTTCGATGAGATCGCCACGAAGAGTACAGCAAATACACCCATTGGATAATTCGATCATTTCTTCAGTGGTGTGCTGAACCAATTTGGCATCCACATTCACCTCGCCGAATTCATTTACAATAACTGCTATTTTTTTACCTGAGTTATTGGCCAATATGTGATTTAAAAGAGTCGTTTTCCCTGATCCTAAAAACCCGGTAAGAATAGTAATGGGTATTTTATTTGAGGTATTCATATATACTATATTAAAAAGTTAAGTGAGTAAGAGAAGCCACGACGGTCAAATCATGGCTCATGGATTATCGGTTAATTGTACTTAGTCATCTAAGTTTCTTTGTTGTTCATGCCATTTGATTTTCAAGAAGGTTTAGTTCCTGGATCAATTCGTAAATAGATTCATAGCTACCACTGTGATCGTCGGAGGAGATGGACCATTGATGCTTTCCTACCAATGTTTCTGCTGTCACAAGAACATTCGCATCGGGATCTATAGAAATACCATTCCTCAACAAAGCTCTTTCTGTCCAGAGCATATTATGCCCATCTCCTTTAAGAGCTACTCTTTTCCTGTACTCATTATGGATATTGAAGGAGCCACTTTGCTTGTCGAAGTTGATGCCTTCACTTTCAAAGGCTGCTTCAAAAGACCCATTTAGTACTAAATCTTCTGGAGAACCTATATGCAATGAACCATCTTTTGGAAGCAACCAGATTCTGTCGGATCCGCGCAAAGCTAAATCCATATCATGAGTGGATAGAAGAATAGATTTCTTCGATTCGCTAGCCATGTTCCGTAAAAGCTTCATGATTTCAACCCGCCTTGGTAAATCCAGGAAAGCAGTTACTTCATCCAGTATCATTATCTCCGGTTCCTGCGCAAAAGCACGGGCAATCATAATTTTCTGGCGCTCTCCATCACTTAATTCAGAAAGAGACCGTTCAACCAGATCCTGGGCTCCTGTCATTTCTATAGCTTCCTGGATAATCCTGTGATCCTGAGTATCAAGCTTTCCGGACCAGTTCGTATGTGGGTATCTCCCAAGTGCAATTACTTCATAGGCGGATAACATCCCAGCATTTACACGTTCCGTGAGTACTACACTTAGATTCTTAGCTAGTTTTTTTGGAGGAATGCTATAAATATCAACTCCATCCAGGAACACTTCTCCTGCAAGTGGTTTTTGAGAGCCTGAAATAGTACGCATGAGTGTTGATTTCCCGGCCCCATTAGGACCAATTAAGCACACCAATTCGCCCCGGTATAACTCCGCATTAATGTTTGAGGTTACTACACTACTGCTACCTTTGGACTTATACCCTGTTGTCAGATTTTTAAGATTAAGAATGGTTTCCATAATTCGTTAGCTACAATTGAAATCTGAAATCAAGCCTCAAAGCCTCTCATTTTTTTATTCTTGAGAATCACCCACATTACCACTGGCGCCCCTATAAGCGCATTAACAGCATTTAAATGAAGGAAATGCTTATCCCAGGGAAGATGAACGAATAGATCTGCAGCCTGAGCGACAATAGCCCCTAGCAACATCACAGCCGGCATAAGAACTTTATGATCAGATGTATTGAACAGTCCCCTCGCCATATGCGGGATAATTAACCCAAGAAATAATACAGGGCCGCAATAAGCAGTTACCGGACCTGCCAATAACACGGCACAGCCTAGTGTAATTAGCCGTGTTCGCTTTACGGACATTCCCAGGCTTCTCGCGTAGTTTTCGCCCAGAAGGAATGCGTTTAAAGGCTTTGCCATCAGCCACCCGCCCGCAAGCCCAATGATTACCATAGGTACCAGCACAGGAAAATGTTCCCAGTATACCCCGGCAAAACTACCATCATTCCAACCCGCGAAAATTCTGGTTTGAGCTACATTGGTAAAGTGTAGAATTACACTGATTAAGCCCTGGGCAAAAAAGCCAAGCATTAACCCAAAAATGAGAAGGGTGATCGTACTCACATATTTTGATACAGCAACGATCAACAGCAACACAATTAAACAACCCAGCATTGCTCCAAGTACAATACTCAGGTTACCTATGAATTCGAAGTTTTGCAGAAAGGAGGACCCTACCACTGCTGCCAAAGTTACAACCAGTGCTACACCTAGCTGAGCTCCTGCCGTAAGTCCAAGAGCCCATGGGCCTGCTAACGGATTTTTAAATAAGGTTTGAAGTTGTAATCCAGCTGCTCCTAATGCAGCACCTCCTAAAATAGCGGCTAAAGTACGTGGTAAGCGAAGTTCTAAAATAATGGTACTCCAAATGGCTTCGGCATTTGCTGAACCTAGTAGAACATCAATTATCCCTGATGCTGGTATGGAGACAGAGCCTATACCTAACTCCATCAAAAAGATTATAACCAGTAGTACCATTAATACAGGAAAAAGAAATAAACGCGAATGGCCAGGTAGCTTCATTGCTGTGCTTTCAGTTACTGTATTTGATGCAATTGTTGATGACATTCTTGAACAAGTCTAATGTGTGATTTCAATGGGTGCTAAGAAGAATAATTCATGATCAGGCAATAACTCTGGGTGAAAAAGCTTGATCATATCACTTAGCAACATGTCTGGTCTCATTGGAGCCGATTGGTACCAATCGCTGGCCCCATAATCCTTGTAGCGTTTAAAGTGGTGGTACAAATCCTTATTTCGATACGCCGGGAAATTTTCCATATATGCTTTCGTAGGCCAGTTGCCTGTTGTTGACTGGAATGAAAAAATGAAATCTATATCCTCAGCTTTTTGCAGCACCAGTTCATCAGAAATGGTTATGCCCTCAGAAAGGCCATTGGCTTCTGTCTTTGTTATTGCTGCCGAAGCATCTCCAAAAGGATTAACCGCTCCCGCCAGTGTGATCAATTCGGCAATCCCTCCATTTGATCTCACTGTCCAGTTTCCACTTCGACTGTGCATGCCCCACATAGCGGAAGGCTTATCAGATACGTCCTTTACCAGGTTTATCAGGGAATCAGTACGTCCCTTAATTTCATTAAAGAACTTATTCGCCTGCGCTTCTTCATTCAGGAAAAGAGCATCATATTTTATCCACTCCAGTTGCCCCAGGTAGGATGTCTCACTCCACGAAAACTCAGGAGCTGCTTTAAGGCCCAATTCCCGCGTCCGTGATACCCCCTCTGCCTGAGTAAGACTGGCTGCTGTGAGATACGTTAGTTCAGGAGCTATCGCTAAGAGTACTTCAAAATTTGGCCCGGTATGCCAGGAGGCTCCTATTTCTTGTAATTCTCCTTGATCAAACCGGGCCTTAAGGCCGGGATCATAAACATCCTTATGACCAAGCCCCAATAATTTATTATCCACTTCCAGTGCTAAAAACCGGGTGGGCGCATCATCTGCATTTCCAGCAATGGTGTTTACAGGAATCTCAATTACATGAGCTCCTTCAAGCTCCCCGGTAAGTGGAGGAACAGGCGTTCCTCTCTGAACCAAAACCATTACATCTGTAAAAGCGTCGATCCAGGAAAGCGAATCTGAATCTTGTTCAGCGGCACCATAGCTTACTGTTGCTTTGACTACCTTATAATTGTTGTGATAGCTAACACTGAAGTTTTGGGCGTAATCCACGGTAATTTTATCAACGAAATAGTCTTTTCCAGCATCGAAATTAAGTGAACGTTCTTCATCAGATTGAGCCTGATTACAGGAAAACAAGAAAACTGAAAGAATTAATAAATAGGTGTGCTTCATTGTTGAAGGATTATGAGACATCAGTTATAAAAACTTTGACTGGTTTCCGGAGGCAGCTTCATCGACTTATCAAAGTGATCCATGAAATAGAGCTTGTGATCCAGGTCTATTTCCGGATAGATAAGCTTAGTCATGTCGGCTAGAATTAAATCTGGCCTTACGATCGCCCTGCCATACCAATCAAAGGCATTAGCTTCAGGTTTACTCCTCTTCATATTGTGATATAACCTCCCGGAACTCCAGGAGTTAAAATTCTTCATATAGTTTTCAGAAGGGAGTGATTCTGAGTGTATATCCCCGATCATCCAATGAGAGGCATTACGTGCGGTTGTGAGCAGCTCTTCGCTGGAGATGGATTCCCCTTCATTTCGCACAGGACGAGAAAAATCTTCGAGTATATTCAGCACCCCTATATCTCTCATAAACTGGGCTTCTATACTATTTCGATGAACAATCCATCTGTCATCACCTGAATAATATCCCCAAATCATGGTGGGCTTATCATTTACATTGATGGTTGATGTTAATGCTCGTATTTCCTCAACCTGTTCAACAATCTCATTGAATACCGAGTCTGCTCTCGCTTCCGCATTGAAAAAAAGTGAATAGAACTTTATCCATTCTGCCCTGGCTAAATAATTTCCTTCAGACCACTCAAATACCGGGGTAGCCGGAATCCCCAGCTGCCGACTCCTGTCCAGTACTTCAGCAAAATCTAGGTTGGAAAGATTCATCAAGAAAAGATCCACTTTCTCTTCTAGCAACACTTCCATATTAGCAGGCCGATGCCAGCTATACCCAACCTGGGCAAGCTCCTGGTTAATTACTTTCTCTCGGATTGAATCATCATAGGAAACCGCTCCTCCAACTGCTACAATGTTATCCGAAAGACCCAGTTCATTTAGGAAAACCTCTCCATTTTGAATATTAACGGCTACTCGTTTTGCTGGTATCTGGATAATTGTAGCATCCTTCAAATCACCAGTTAGCGCTGGTGCTGGAGTACCTCGTTGAACCAGTACTACTATATCTTCTTTTGCTTCTTCTCCATTGCCTTCCCAGGAGCTTAGTTGTGCATTGGTCCGTACTACCTTGTAGTTTTTATGGTAGCTAACACTGAAATTTTTAGCGTACTGGAGGCTAACTTTATCGGGGAAGTAATCCCTTCCAGCGTCATAGTCCAGGGTCTGCTCCGTACCTGATTGGGCTCGGTTACAAGATAGGAGAAATACCAGGCTAAGTATTAACCAGGTAGATTTTCCTAGACCAGAAAAGCTTGTTAGAGACATCATAGTTGAAAAAGCATTTGTTGTTTTCTGAAACCGATTGCCAACAAAAGGCCTGATATGGCCATTAATGCAATTAAATTCGTGCTGGTAAATCTTCTGTCAACGGTAACCTGATGTTCAAAAGAAGGCAGCAATTCTAAATCACTAATCGTCAGCATCCGATTTTCGAACACCATAGGCATAAAGAATTCTCTCCAGCTTATTGAAAAGTCTTTAACCCCGGCTTTGAATTCGTTGTACTGCCTTGATGAAGTGCCTGCTAATTCGGTAAAGCTGGATTGAAATAAAATGGCAGGGCTCAAAAATCTCCAGGTATTCACCCAGCTGCTTTGTTTTGCTAACTGTGTATCAAATTGCTCAATGAGTGGCGAAAGGGATTGCTCCATCATTTCCTGGCTGGCGAAAAAGCCTTGCCAATATGCAAACCGGTTCTCCCCTTCGTTCCGAGCTAATTCCGGATGATTCCGCAGATATTCAGCCAGAACTTTATCCTGTTCCTCCGACAATTCCTTTTTGGTCTCCCGAATTTCATTCAACAGTAAGACTCTTGAAGGAGTTGGATAAATTGAGTTTGCCTGTTGATTTACGGTCGCGGGGATAATCAGAACCAGTACAATCCAAATTGATAATAAAACGACTGCATTTTGACCGGATGTAGTACCGAACACATTAACTAAGAAAGAGACTGCAAACCAAAAACATAGATATGCAAAAGTAGCCAGAGCCATACTGGTAAGGCGCGCATCAGGGTCTGCATTTAAAACGAGTAATAACAGAATATTTATTACCCCTAATATGAAGCATATCGAAAGAAATCGGGTCAGGTACCGCTGGAACAACCATATTTTTGGGTTAATTGGACTGGAAGCCAAGAGTTTTAACCTTCCGCTTTCGAGTTCCTGTGATTGCAAATTGTAGGTAAATGCAATTATGATTAGAGGGATCAGATAGGTGAATACAAAAACCAGATCAAAATTTCCGAACAGCAGCTGAACCGGGTTACTCATTTCGGTAAAAGTTAGGGTAGCAATATCCTCCCTTGCTGAAATCTTTATTTGATGCGTGTATAAGTCACTTTGCCCTATCGCAAACATGTTCAATGGTTCAGGGGCCATATATGCAAGAGCTCCGGTAGATATGGATGCATTCATCGGAGATAAACGGTAGGCATTATCAGGGGACTCTCCATTTTGAACTGCCTGAGCAACACTAAACACATTATCTATCAATTCTTGTTGTTCAGCCTTTGCCTGATCCAACTCCACTGTCCTGAATTCATGATGAGTCATCCCATTATATCCGGCATAGAGGCATAGCAAAATGAAAATTAACGACAATGCCAGAAACCAATAACTTCTGCTAAGCAGGCGTATCTCATGTATAATATTTTGAATAAGCATATTATAAACGTGTTGAGGCGATGAATAGGAAACCAATAGAAGCCATGGACCACAAGGCTAAAACGAAGATATTTGAACGGTTTTCCTGGATAGTTTCCGAGAAACCTGGGAACTCGAATTCGAATTCTGGTATCTCGGCCAACAAGGATTCATCCGCTCGATAACTCCACTCTCCTAGTTTTGAATTTTCTGCAAAATTAGTGTTGAGTATTCTCTGCATCTCTATACGATGCTTCTCGGCTTCATCCGTAAAATTCCAGTGCGTGGAATAATCGGTATGTGCCAGCGACATTGACATAAACCGAACAGGAAGAAAAGGAGAAAAAACTGCCAACCGTCTATATACCTCAGACTGCTGCTTGTATACTGCTTTTAAATTCTCATAGTGTTTGTAGTAAACCTGAGCTTCATGTTCCTCCCCTTTTTGCATGCGATATGCATCAAAGTTGAACGGCAACTCTTCCAGTGATGATACCTGGTATGTTTGCAGGGTTTCCTGTTCAAGCTTTTTGGATGCTTCATTCCAGGGATCATGCCCATCTATACCTTTGCTTTTATCTTCTGCAACTGCATTTTGAAACTGCTGCCTGCTTGGATAAGGGTATTCCCCATTTGTATAGCTACTCGCGATTTTTGGAATCGCAAGACAGCTTACAATCCAAAACACTAAAAGAACAACCAGTGAAATCCCAGAGTTTTTGCTAAGTGCTGAAATAGAAACAGAAATACTGGTTATAATGGCAAAGTAAACCAGGTAGATCACAGCCATTGCAACAATAAAACTCCAATCGAAGGTAGCATTAACCAGTGTAATCGTGAGGGTTGCTAGTACAAAAATGATCGTTGATAAAACTACTATTGGCAGGTAGTTCCCTAACCATTTTCCCACAATAAATTGAAAATTGCTAACTCCCTGCATCTTTATGAGCCGGAGTGTTTGTGCCTGTCTCTCCCTCGTAATTGTTTGGTGAGACATGATTATGATGATCAGCGGGATTATAAACAGCAGGATAAAATCGGGAGTAATATCTCCAAATCGAGAAAGGCCGGTCTGATCTGCGGCGGCAACCTGTTCGGCTTCGTTTCGCGCATGTGATTCAAGGAAAACCGATACGCCCGTGAATTTTTCCACGCCCGGATCAACTAATGATAATGCAGAGTTAGGCTTAAAAGCATAGGTGCCATAGTGAGCCGCACTATGGGGATTTTTACTTCCCTGTCCCAGCCAGCGCTCTCTTTCACCTACACGTGCTAATTCGCGTTGTTCTTCCTTATCAGTGTAATGATTATAGCTTAGGAAAAAAGAGCTCCCTCCCATCAAAACAATGATAACGGCCATCCACAGGAATGACTTAGACCGCCTAATTTCCTTCATCTCCTTTTTTGCTATATAAAAAATCATGGCTCAGTTATTTATCTGGTTTAAATAGAGTTCTTCAAGTTCACTGTGAGTGATCGAGTCTGTAGAGATATTTTCCAGCAGGTCTCCTGCTTTCATAATTCCTATATGCGTACCCGTTTCCTTCGCTCGAAATAAATCATGAGTTGCCATGAGTGTAGCTACCTTATGCTCGCTAAGCCGAATAAGGAGTTCCGAAAATTCATTACTTGCCTTTGGATCAAGACCCGAGGTAGGTTCATCCAATAGCAAAACCGTAGCATTTTTTGCTATGGCCAAAGCAATTCCAATCTTTTGCCTCATGCCTTTAGAATAGGTTTTGACCCGATTGTTAAATGCTTCGCTCTGTAAACCTGCTTCCATTAAATATGCCTCTAAGTCATCATTAGCATACTTAATGCCCGCTAAGCCTAGAAAATATTCCAGATTCTCTAACCCTGTTAATTCATTATATAGCACAAGATTTTCTGGGATATAAGCGAGATGTTTTTTTGTTTCTATCGAGTTTTTAGTCACCTCCAACCCATTAATAAATGCCTCACCAGATGTTGGCTGAATGAAGTTCATCAGGAGATTAATGGTGGTGGTTTTTCCTGCTCCATTAGCTCCTAAGAGACAGAATATTTCACCCTTTTCAATACTCAGATTTAGGTTATTCAGGGCAACGGTCTCGTTATATTTCTTAGTTAAGTTTTTAGTTTGAAGCATGAGTGTGAAACTGATTTTAGATAAACAAGATGATTTGGTTAGAACTGTCTCAGTAGGGTGATCTTGGCAATGAATTGTTGCTCTTCAAATGGAGTGTTTAAGCTTTCAATCCGTCGATCATTAAATACGAGGTACACGAAGGACAAAGGCATGTATTCCCAGCTCAACCGCACATTCCATCGGCCCTGCTCATCAAAGGTGTTGTATTGATAGAAAGAGGAAAGTTGTACCCTTGGGTTTAATGCGAACCGGGCTCCTACTGAAGTCAGGTGGGTATCCAGGTCTTCGTTCGAGCTACCTAAGTTTCTCAGATCATTGTATTCATAATCAGCGGTAAGGGCGGTATAAACAAGGGGTGCAAAACGAATCCCTCCTCTTATCGAAGTTCGTGTACCATTGTAGAAATCACCCCATTCCAATCTTCCTGAAAAGGAGAGCTTTGCTGATTGATCTGAATTATAATTTATCCTGTGGCGAGTATAGTAATAGTCGTCTTGCTGGATTGGCACACCAAGAGGTGCAAAATTGAAGTTGATGTTTTGCCAGGTCGGCAAGATAGAGTATGCGATAAAGGTGCCATCGGTTAGATAAACCCATACCGGAAATATCCATAGACTGGCTTGTTGGAATTGCCCGGGGTCATTTGCATCATGAAAATAATCAACGAAAACACCTGGGTCCCAACGCCTGATCCAGGGCAGTTTTTTGGGGCGCCATATATAATACCCCCCCGTACTATGATGAATCACATTGTTTTGAAATACAAAGCCCATGCCTGGGGTATAATCTTCTGAGACGAGATTGGTATTCCAGAACATGTACCAGTCATTGGCGTTGTAGGTCGCAGACAATCGTCCAGCAAGCCCGTCAGTATTACTTGCTTCATCATTAGAGCCTGAAAGCAGGTAAGAAACCGTCCAGTTATTGGTTGGCCGAATAAGCCCATCGACTGTTACGGTAGTATTGGAATTACTGGATACCGTATCAGCAAAGCTTTCATTAAACCGATAGGTAACCATGGCCCCAATGTTGTTTTCGCGACCATAGTTCTGTAAGTATCTACCTACGGCAAAGCTTGATGCAGCAGAGTTATCGGTCTCAGCCTGATGAATGTACAAGCCTGCTACCGAGCGCTCTTCATCGCGGAAGGTATACCTGGTTCCGGCATTGATTCGAGCAGGTTCTGCGTTAAACGTACCCTGAAGTCCAATTCTTCTACTAAAAAAGGGAACGATGGACCGGTTGTTGGCCCCTGCCCATATTCCTGAATTTTCAAGGAAGAACTGACGTCTTTCCGGGAAGAAAATGTTAAAACGCTCCAGGTTATTCACCGCCCGATCTACCTCTGCCTGGGCAAAGTCTGTATTAAAAGTTACATCCAGTACGGAACGGGGAGTAATGGCCCACTTGATGTCCCCTCCAAGTTTAGGGCTGTTATCGGTATCGGCTCCTCCTCCGGTGTCCAGACTTTCAAGCTGATTCAGTACATAAGGTTCAATTCGGATATTTGAACTTGGTTTTGGTACTTTCAGTCCTTTGAGCTCTGCAGCATAGGTCATTCGATAAGGGCTATAAGACTGAGGTATCGCAGGAAACACGGTTTGCTCATAATCTCTTCTTGCAAGCCGATAGAAGGTAATTCCCCAGGTTACTTCCTCTGAGTTTTCTGGTAATTCATATCGGATGGATTTAAACGGAATAGCAAATTCGGCATAGTATCCTGACTCGGTCCGGTGGGTACGTACCGACCACAATGCATCCCAATCATTATCGGTATTAGTGTCATTAAAGTTCTGTAAGTCTCTCTGGCTTGCGTATGGAGTGGTTTGAAAAGAAACGCTATACTGCTTCAGGTTTTGAGCATCAATTTGAATACCAAAAATATCATTATTTGGCCAGCTGAAATCACGACGAAGGTCCTGAACCCGAACTCCTTTTAACCCTATAGAGTCTTCAGCAAAAACTCCGAAATAGATGTTTTTATCATCAAACAACACCTTAACCGAGGTTTTGTATTTGACCAGCCCCCCTTGCCTTGGCTCCATTCGGAAAAAATCGGTAACTGCAGGAGCACGCTCCCAATCGGGTTCTAATAATTTTCCATCCACATTTATGCTTCCATTTGCCTGTACCGCCTCTACTACTGGTGGTTGTTGAGGTGGCGGAAAATTCTGTGAATTCTGACCAATAGCAGATGCAGGGATCAAAAGAAACCCGGCAACAACCAGTAAATAAAATCTATGTGCAATGTATTCGAAACTTACAGTACTCAAATACAACTTGATTGAGTTGACTTGTCCCAACATGGCATAACCTTAATTAACTTTTTAAATGAGTAAACAGAACCATACTACATAGCAGACGCAATCAATCGCCTGATGAATAATCAGTGTGGTTTTCTAGCTAGATAAGTGAGGGATGTTAGACCGAAGGAGGGGCGCGTAGACTAACGTAATGCTTGTTGGCAGGAATAGTAATAGAAAAAGGAGTTTCTTCTATTGGTGAAAAAGTAAACGTCAGAAACAGGCCTTCAACATTACTATCTACCAGTTTTTGGTTTTGATAGATATAGCAGAGGTCACAATCCGATTGGGTTTCTGAAATCGCAGGTTGCTCTATATCGAAGTGAAAATGATCGTGATGATGCTCAAGTGAATGAAGCACATTAAGTACGGGCAGCGTAATTAAATACGCGGCTATAAATAAAGCACCGTTTTGCATAGACTTTTTCACAAACTAAAAGAAAGGAATTTTTTTAGCTGATGTAATTCGAGTTCATATAAAATATGTAAATGCGCTTCGACAATCTAACCATTCTTTAGTCATCCCGAACTTGTTTCGGGATCTTATGAAAAGGCGTTGATTAATTATTTACTCTGTAATTGCCTTATGGTCTCCACAAAGATGCTGAAACGAGTTCAGCATGACCTAGATAAGGGAATACATAAACTTTGATATATACTATCGTTCTAATACCCTGCTGCCTGGCCGTCAACCCTGGCTTCTGAGGCTCCGTAATACACACCGGTTTCTAAGTCGCGCATAATGGCCTGGAAACGGCCAAAGAAACTGTCTCCAACTTTTACTTCATGCCCCATCCTTCTCAGCGCTCTTATCACCTCGAAATCAATTGAGCTTTCAATACTTACCATCCCAACATCGGTAAGAGTTTCATCCAATGCATCGGTTGGCTGGGTAGATCCTGAGTGCTCCCATCTTAAGGCATCACCAGCTTCCTGCATGTTCATCCCAAAATCGATGACGTTGGTGATTAAGCTCACATGCCCCATGGGCTGATATCCCCCCCCCATATTACCAAGCGTCATAAAGGGCTCCCCGTCTTTCATAACGAAGCCTGGGATAATAGTATGGAACGGTCGTTTTCCTGGCTCATATACATTCGGGTGATTTGGATCGAGTGAGAATAACTCTCCCCGGTTTTGAAAGCTAAACCCCGTTCCTGGCACCACAAAACCAGTTCCCATACCGCGGAAATTACTTTGAATAAGAGAAACCATATTTCCGTACTGATCAGCTGTGGTAAGATAAATGGTATCGCCATCTTCGAGCACATCTACCCCGGTAGTAATATCACGGCGAGCTCTTTCGCCAATTAATTCTCTTCGTTCAGCTGCATATTCTTTGGAGAGCAGTTTCTCGTATGGCATATCGTAAAAATCTTCGTCCACATAATGCTTGGCTCTGTCTTCGAATACCAGTTTTTTGGCTTCGATAAACAGATGAAAAGTCTCTGCAGTAGCAAAACCAGTTTCTTTAAGGTCAAAACCTTCCAGGATATTCAACATTTGAAGAACAGCTGTACCCTGTACATTCCCACCCACCTGGTATACATCATAGCCGCGATAGTTTACCGTTTGTGGCTCCACCCAGGTTGAAGTGTGCTTATCGAAATCTTCATAGCGGAGGTAACCATCATTCTCTTTCATCCAGGCATCGATTTTCTCCGTGATTTCACCCCGGTAAAAAGCATCTCGGCCATCTCTAGCCAATAGCCGGAAGGTATTTCCCAAATCCGGGTTTTTGAACACTTCCCCTTTTTCCGGGCCGCGGCCATCAAAGGTAAAGGTTTCTATGAAGGCTCCTGGTTGCCGGCTTAGGAAGCGGGCACTTCTTCTCCAGGCTCCCGATATGGCTTCACTCACCGGAAAGCCATTTTCAGCATACCAGATAGGTTCGGCTAAAATATCTTCCATGGATGCCGACCCAAAACGATCATGCATCTCAAACCAACCATCTATAGCTCCTGGTACAGAAACAGACAGTAAATCATAAGGATGGATTCTGTCCAATTCCTTTTCCTCAATGATTTCCATCAATCGGTCATAAGAAAGTCCCAATGGAGATCGACCGCTTGCATTAAGCGCATACAGCTGACCACTTTCCTCATGCCAAATTATGGCAAAGAGATCCCCTCCAATTCCATTTCCAGTGGGCTCCATGAGTCCCATCGCTGCATTAGCCCCTATCGCTGCATCAATGGCATTACCTCCATTTTTGAGGATTTGAAGACCAACCTGGGTGGCCAGTGGCTGGCTGGTAGCAACCATCCCGCGTTGTGCAATAACTTCAGACCGGGTGGCAAAAGCACTGCCCGCTTCGCGATCGATCTGAGCAAACAAGCTAAAAGGGAAGAGAAGAAGTATGGCAAGTACTAAAGGAGTGATAACTGATTGAGCATCCATAATAAGAAACAGGTTTTTTGATTTAGAGCGCTGAATTATAGCATACCTAACCGGATTACTCAAGCAATGGTTCTTTAGGACTTGTAAATAGCTTTCGCACTAGAAGTATGGAATTTGTTATAATTATCGAATGAGGCCTAAATATGGAAATACACTTTATCAAGTACTTGACTGGACGCTAATTTTCCTACTCTATATTTTACTTCCAGTTGCGGAGCTACAATACATGTTTCATCTTCTTCAACAATATATTGATCCTAAAAAAGTCTTAGAGAAGTTTCCTATTCTGGAAAATGAAACAGTGCTCACAATTGTAATTGCCCCAATAGTTATAGTCGTAGTTTTAGCAGTATATAGAGTAAACATCGAGCTTCATTTTAAGATTATAAACTGTGCATATAAGTATCTAAAAGAATAAACTGGGCTATTTACTTTGAGATAAGCGAGAAAAAGTATTTTCAAAATCATGACTTGAAGGGACTTTGTAATGTACGCCCAGGAGGGCTAAAACATTGGTCTTTGAATCTCCATTAGTTCCCTTTGGTACCCTCGGAAATAAATACCATCACAGATGTTTTGGAAGCAGACAGGGTTGACTAGAAATCACTTTAACTATCCGTTCTACCGTTAATGTACGATCACCAGAACAGAGCGTACAGAATTGAGGTCAAGATCAGTACAACATACGCTCCGATATTAAACTGAGGACTGGTTTTGAATGTCTTTGAAGTAAAACGAATTGCTTTGGGGTCATCGCCTTCTTCATTGGTAGATAAGCTAATCCCAACAATGATCACTATTGTAATTATCAGTGTGTAGAACATTTGATCCAAGAATGGTAGGTCTATCGATGGTATTTTTAATAATAATGCAACAACGATCGAAGACAATACTCCAATAGTTGCGGCCCTTGTTGTAGTAGGTTTCCAGAAAAGGCCCATTAGAAATACTGCCAAGATACCGGGGCTCACTAGGCCTGTATATTCCTGAATAAATTGAAATACTTGTGGTACTGTTTCAAGCTGCGGAGCGATTAATATTGCAAAAACTAATGCAACTCCCGCAGTAAGGCGGCCAACGTTTACAGTTTTGGAATCTGAAGCTTCTTTGTTGAAATATGGCTTATAAATGTCCATTGTAAATATCGTAGCAATTGAATTTAGCATTGATGCCATGGAAGAAATGATTGCTGCTGCAAGGGCTGCAACCACAAGACCTCTAAAACCAGGAGCGACAAAAACGCTTATTAACCAGGGATAGGCGTTATCATTGTCCGTTGTTCCATCAGATTTTGTAAATGCTTCTACTACACCTGCAATTTCCGAAGTTCCTTCTGGTTGTGCATACATCACGTAGGCGATAATCCCTGGAATAACCACGATAAATGGGATAATCAGTTTGAGAAAAGCAGCTAAAACGATACCCTTTTGGGATTCTTCTAAAGATTTGGCTGCTAGCGTACGTTGAATGATATATTGATTGAATCCCCAATAATAAAGATTCGCCACCCACATTCCGCCGATGAGTACTGCAATGCCTGGTAAATTGTTAAACTCAGGGTTAGATCTATCCAGTATCATATCAAATTTATCATTCGCAACTTCAAAGATATGCACGGCACCTTTTATTACTCCTCCTTCGGGAGTTACTGCATTTAGCGCGACAATAGTCGTTACTATACCCCCCAAAACTAATAGTATAACTTGAATTACATCTGTCCATGCTACAGCTGATAATCCTCCGTAAATAGAGTAAGTAGCTGCAATTAGTGCCAAGCCAATCAGTGCAAGCAGCAATAAACTACCATCTCCAACACCCCAAATAGTATCCAAGGCTTTTGCTCCCAGAAACATGACTGTAGTCAGGTTCACAAGGGTGAAAAGTGCAATCCAAAAAACAGCTAGAATAGTTTTAAGAGTCGTATTGAACCGGTGTTCGATAAACTCAGGAATTGTGTATAATTTTTTCTCTATAAAAATGGGTAATAGATATTTTCCTACAATAAGAAGAGTAACAGCAGCCATCCATTCATAAGTAGCAATAGCTAGTCCTACAGCAAATCCAGAACCAGACATACCTATTATTTGTTCTGCTGAAATATTAGCAGCAATTAAAGATGCACCAATAGCCCACCAAGGAAGGGACTTACCGGCTAGGAAATAGTCTTCAGCGTTTTTCGTATGTCCTTCTTTATCTCTTGAGACCCATAGACCTATGCCAATTATCATTGATACATAAGTTATGAATACTATTACATCAATTGTTTCCATCTCGGAGTCCTTTTATATAGAGAATAAATGTAGCATTACTTACCTGAGCCCTTTCTGCTTCAGATAGTCAATAAGTTCTTTGGGATAATCAGTTTGAATAATTGCTGGCCTGTGAGCTATGAGAGAATCCATTTCCTGAGTCTGACCATCTATAAATAGGTCATCAATTTCCCAAAGTGAATTAATAAAAATAAGTTGGCCATTGCTTTTGGCTTCTTCAATAATCTCTGGCTGATAACTTTCTTCTGTGAAGTGAATTAATTTAGAATCTACGAAGCTATTGAAATACCTTACCTCCTGAATCGTATTTGCCAGTGGCAAAACAGCATATAAGCTATCCTTTTCTAACAGTTCCCAGAAAAGTTCTTCATCCCAAATATAGCTCATCACTTGATACTGCATCTTAAACTCTTCAAGTAACTCATAATACTGGTGAGTATTCACATCCTTTAAATCCAAATTCAAAATAACGTCTTCATTCTGTGTGAGATAAAGAACCTCTCTAAGAGTGGGTATTTTTTCGTTGGTTAGTGAATCGGCATGGGTTAAGAAATATTCTTGCAGGGCAGAATAGGACATGCTTGACACGTATCCAGACCCGTTCGTTGTCCGGTCGATATCATGATCATGCATAATCACTAAACTATCATCTGCTGTCGTACGAACATCCAACTCAATAATATCAACGCCGAGTGCTACCGATTCCCTTATTGCAGAGAGAGAGTTCTCGGGAAGGTAACCAACAGTAGCTCTATGAGCGCAGACTAGGATTTCTAATGTGCTTTTATGCTTTATTCGAAGGATTACCTCCGTTTCATGGGTTTCTTGAATTGGGTCCGAAGTAGATTCACATGCAATAATTCCTAAAAAAAAAAGATGCCTATGTATTTCATAGCTCAAATTGAAATTTTTTTGAGGATATTAGCGCTGTATTCCGGCGTTGTATCTCGCTGTAGATTAGCAAGTAATTCATAGCCAACACTAAACTTTTTAATGGTAGAAGACCTTAAAAGCGGGGGATAAAAATGCATATGAAAATGCCATTCTGGATAATTTCCACCATCTGTTGGTGCAGGATGTAACCCAGCCGAATACGGAAAGGACACATTAAAAACTTTGTCATACTTCCTGGTGATTGTCTGGATTATATGTGCAAAGTTTGTCTTTTCTGAGTCACTAAATTCGTCTAACCTTGATATTGGCCGTCGGCTGATAATGAGTGTCTCGAATGGCCAAAAAGCCCAAAATGGAACCAAAACAACAAAATCATCATTTTCAGCAACTATTCTTTCCTGGAGGCTGAGTTCCAGTTCTAAATAATCCGTAAGAATGGTTCTTCCATACTCTTTGAAATATTCTTCAAAGCGAATACGCTCTTTTTCGGGCTCTGTTGGAATTGATTTTTGAGCCCATATTTGCCCATGCGGATGTGCATTACTACACCCCATTATTTCTCCTTTGTTCTCAAATATTTGAACGTAGTTTATATTCTCTCTACTTCCCAATTCTACATATTCGTGAACCCAACATTCAACTACTTTCCTGATTTCTGAAACACTCATATCCGGAAGTGTTCGGTTATGCTTTGGAGAAAAACAAATTACTTTACAAATGCCCGGCTCACCCTGTGAAACCAGCAACCCTTCTATTGAAATATGATCATCAGGGACTGATTCAATCAAGGCGCTAAAATCATTTACAAAAGAATACGTAGAGGAGTAGTGAGGATTGATTACGCCATTAGCACGCTTATTTCCCGGGCACAAATAACAACTCGGATCATACTCAGGCTTTGTATCAATATTGACCTCTTCTTGTTGACCTTGCCACGGTCTTTTTGTTCGATGAGCGGAAACCTGGACCCATTCTCCTGTTAATATATTTAACCTTCTATGTGGATACTCTAAATGTCTCGAGGTCATTGATTTAGCCTTCAATTATATGTACACCTTCATCAATTTTCATCACATATAATTCAGGGTCAATTTGAGTTTTCGATCTGTACTTGTCAGTAATAGTCTCTTTGAAACTTTCTACAGAATCATCCATGACTAAATTCAAGGTACATCCACCAAATCCACCTCCCATCATCCTTGCCCCAAGTACTCCATTCTGTTTTACAGCAATATCCACCAGTAAATCAAGTTCCAGACAGCTCACCTCATATTCCTTACTCAAACCAAGATGAGATTCAATCAGCTTCTCCCCCAAAGAATCAATCTCTCCCGACAATATTAAATCACTTGCAGTATGTACCCTTTCTATCTCCTCGATTACAAATTTAGTTCTCTTTTGAATGTCAGGACTTAAGCCTTTTCCTTTGGAGTTAAATAGTTCTATCGAAACATCTCTAAGCTTTTTTATCTGGGGGTCGAATTTCTTAAAATAGCTGACCGCCTCGGCACACTGCTTCCTCCGTTTGTTATACTGCGTTGTATATAGATTATGACTGACCATGGAATTACAAAGAACAATAGCTACATCCCGGTTTTCGAAGGGGAGAATATCATAGCTAAGATCCCGACAATCCAATTTTAGAATGCCGTCTTTCTGACCATATACATTGATAAACTGGTCCATTATCCCACATTGTACTCCAATATGATTGTGCTCAATATCTTTCCCCATCATCGCTATTTCTTTTTTTGTTATGTCCAGCGAAAAAAGATGTGAAAGCCCGGTCAGCAACCCCCCTTCTAAGGCTGCAGAAGACGACACCCCAGCCCCAATGGGAATATTCCCTCCAAAAACCACATCGAATCCGGCCACTGAATATCCCCTTTCACCTAATTCGAGAAGTGCTCCTTGAATGTATTTTGTCCATTGGTACTTAGGAGGTATTTGCAGATTATTTAAATCTATTGATTCTTTCTCTCCTAAATCCAGAGAAACCAGGTTTACAACAGAAGTATCATTAGCAGCTATCGCAAATACAACATGCTTATTTATAGTTGCAGGAAGAACAAACCCATCATTATAATCTACATGTTCACCAATTATATTTACCCTTCCTGGTGATTTGATCAAAGTTGGTATACCGTCAAACCGATTTGTGAAAGCTTCGGCCACATACCCCACAATATGCTTACCTATTTTAATCTGAGAATCAAACATTTCCATACCCTGGTTCTATACAAAGCTCAAAAAACCAGCTATTACTTTTTCCTGGCATTAACGATGTATGTTTTCCCTGTTGTATGGCTTCCGAAAGGCAATCGGTATCGCAATTTGTTGGTTCTATCGCTACGGTAAGCTGTTTTTCTTCTGAGGATTCCGGCCAGCCTCCGTAGCATAGCCAGAGCCCAAGATGGCGCAGGTGGTAAGTATCAAAATTGAAGACAATGGATTCATCGGACTTTTTCCGGTAAAAGCCTGCTTTCCCAGAGCTAATATTGTTTGCAAATAATTTAAGAGCTATTTCTTTCCAAGGCTCCTGCACATTGGCCAGTGCTACGTTTCTAACGTTAATTGGCCATTGGAGGTGATCCCCTTTTAACAGGCTTTGGATATTTGAGTAATATACCTCGAAATGCCTGATTCCTTCTGGCAGGAGTATTTCATCTTCCGGATCTACCTCTAATAACGGATGAGCTGACCAAATGTAATTAAGTTCTGTATCGGAAGTATTCTCCAGTTCATATTCAATGAGTAACCGCTTGCCATTCAAGGAAACCTTTTTTTTGAAAATGTATTCTTGAAAAACACCATTAGTCTCAATTTTGCAGGATTTTTCTCTTCCATTTATTTCATAATTGAATTTACTGGTCCACAACTCACCATGATCAGGATAATCGCGCTCCCCTATCGGCAACCGGAGTGTTGTTTTTGCTATGTTGGGAAAACAATCATCAAAACCGAATGCGTACGGAGGCAAAAAACTCATTCCGTACTGTAAATCTCTCTCATTTGAAATGGTTTGTGAGGGTTGCAATAAGAACTCGGTTCCGCTTTTATTGCTTTTTATGCTGGAGATTTTCCCACCACATTCTGGTAGTATTGAAACCCTTAATTGTCCGTTTTCAAGGACAATCTCCTTGTTTATTGTAATATTCTGGATATGTGATGCTATCATTATTGCTAAGCTTTTATTGTACCGTTAGCGATAAGGAAGCCTCTTTCAATGCGGCACTACTAGCCTTTATAATAAGACTGTCCGTATTTTCTCCTATCCGTACTAACATGGTTGCAATACCTGCTTCGGCTTTAATCGGGTTATTACCAATCAGTTCACCATCTCCTTCAATTTTGAAGAAGATTTGATTTGAAGCATCAGGTACTGCGTTTCCATTTTTATCGGTAATCGATGCATAAACAAACACCACATCGTTTACCCCAGCTGTCGGTTGCTTGCCACTGATATCTACCTGTAATGATATATTTGTGGCTTCTCCCGGGGTAATACGCTCATGTGTGGCAACCAACTCTCCATTTATAAACGCTTCTGCCGTTAATATTCCCGGAATAAAAGAATCCAGATTAAAGGTAAAAGGGGGATGGTTAAGATGGGTCGAATACTGATCTATATCCGGGTTTCTGCGTTCGATTTCTTCATTATTCAAATACAGTACCACTTCCTCTGCATTACTATACACTTTAACTTCAGTGAATTCCGAATCCGTCCAATAGTTTGCAATATATACCATTGGGGAGTTAAACAATGTCTGTTCAGGACCTAAAACCGGATCAATCTGGCTCCGGTAGAAATAGTTGGTAAATTTAGGAATTCTAAAAATGTCCTGAATTCCAGAGGCCTCTAAATCTGGTGCGTAACCCCGGTTGTAATCAAACATTACCCAGTTAGCATCTCCAAAAGAGTTTCCTTTAAGATTTGAGTTGTGTGCCTCCTGGAAGTTAAGGGCTTGTTGGGCTAATCTTACCTGTCCAAATCCACGCAACTGTCTGGAATTCCGCTCTTCTTCTTTTAGATTTTCAAAAGCTGCTTGATTGAAACCTGCATTCTGGGCATAGTATTCCCAATCCCCATATTCAGCAATAAAAAGTGGTTTATCTTTGTCGTAATTACTCCAGTAAGCTGGTGGTTTTGAATGTTGGCGTGCAGGGATGAATATGTCATACGCGTGGTCTAACCAGCCACTTGTGTACACATCATTAATTGGTAGCTCCTCCTTAACCGTTTGATGGGCAATTTCCATGAATTCTTCCGGCATTCCTGATTCGTTTAAAGAAGCTTCCCAAATAATTATGCTTGGGTGGTTACGATCTCGTCTGATCATGTTTCGAATATCATTCAAAGCCCGCTCTTGGAATTCGTTCTCACCAAAAAACTGCCATCCTGGTATTGCATTCATAAATAGAATTCCGAGTTCATCACATGCTTCTAAAAATGATGGATCGGGTGGATAGTGAGCGGTTCTTATAAAATTAAAACCCGCCTCTTTAATCTTGTATGCATCTCTGTATTGGGCCTCGTTTGAAAGAGCATACCCTATATAAGGATAGTCTTGGTGACGATTGGTTCCCCTTAAGTATAATTTCTCACCATTAAGTACGAATTGATTGTCTTCATCGAATTCGAATATGCGTATCCCGATTTTTTGTTCTGCTTCATCTACCTTTCCATTGGCGCTGAATAACTGAACACTAAGCAAGTATAGATTTGGATGATCAGGAGACCAGAGGAGAGGATTCTCAACTATAAATTCGCTTCTAACTAAACTATTTGTACCGGATTCTAATTGAATATTATTTTCACCGCTCGCTACAATTGCTCCGTTAGCATCTTTAAGTGAAATTAGTAGCTCTCCTTCTACCGATTCATCGCGCCCATTTTCTATATCAACTTGCACGAATACGGTGGCTTTTTCGTCAGATATGTCTTCGTAATGAACAAAAACCCCTCCAGCTGCGACGCGATTGGCACCTATAGGATCTGATATGCGAAATTTGTCCTTTATAGATAAATGAACATCTCTGTAAATCCCTCCATAATAGTTGAAATCCAAATCTGCGATCGGTTTTCCCGGTGGAATATCTGGATTGTCTTCATTGTTTACCTTCAGAATGAGCTCATTGCGTTCAGAAAATTTTACTACATCAGTCAAATCAACATAAAACGGAAGGTACCCGCCTGCGTTATAATAGATCACCTCTCCATTTAAGTAGACCTCCGTTTCATGCATTACTCCTTCAAAGGTTAAGGAAATATGTTTTTCCTCTACTCTGGGCGATAACGAAAAATATTTTCGATAATAGCTGGTTCCCTGCCATTGTTGATCTGCAATTACTAAGGGTTCAATATTAGCTGTATGCGGAAGGGAAACCTTTTCCCATTGAATAGTGGCATCATTTATTGATATAGCTGGATCGATATCTTTCACAAATTCCCAATCATGATTAAATAATTGAGAATTCTCAAAATTCTGGGCTTGAATTGTACATGCTAAAGGAATCAATAAAAGTATGCTAACTTGAAGCTTTTTGAAGCTGATTCTTATCGAAGTGGTATTGAACATCTTTTTGCTGCTACTATTTGCCTAATTATTCTGAATAATCGTAAGTCATGAAATCGAATCCTCCATGCGCATTCCCTTCATAATCAAAAAACGTACTGTTTTCCCATGAAGAACCTGTTCCCCACAAGTCTTTTAGGTTTGAAGTAATCCACGCAGGTTCCCAGTAAAAGACTCCAGTACCTCCTCCATCCATAACTTCCTTTACAAGGTCAATCATAAATTGCCGTTGACCTTCGATAGTGGCCTCATACCCATCAATTACACTGTCGGAACCAAGTATGTTTCCATAACTATCAGCATTGGTGAGAGTCCAGGGATACGCAGTTTCCAGTATCATCACCTCTCGATCGTATACAGCCTTGAAATTGGCCACATAATTTGAAATCCTGTTGATAGAAATTTCAGACCATTTTGGATAATACGAGAAACCGACTACCTCGAAATCAGTCACGCCGCCAATGCTAATCACATTTTCGAACCAGTAATCGACATTTTCGGGTTGAGCAACGTGTAGCATTACTTTTATTTGACTTCCCGTTTCTAACTCTGTCTCCCTGACTGCTTTAATCCCTTGGTTAAGTAATGTACCAAGCTCTTCCCAGTCATCGGATTCGCAAACATTTGCATAAGGATGAACCAATCCACAATTGTTTTCATTACCGATTTGAACCATTTCCGGCAATGCATCTTCACTGTATAAGTGCATCAAGATTTGATAGGTATACTGATAGATTGAATCCGAAATTTCCTCAAAAGAGAGATCATTCCAGGCCTCCGGAACCTCCTGATTTCCGGGATCCGCCCAGACATCTGAATAATGGTAGTCGAGCAGCACGTTCATACCAGCACTTTTAGCAAGTTGAATGGCAAGAGTAACATCGTCTATATCATTGTAAAGTTGAGTACCTAATTCACCATATACTTCTTTAGTCCAAACCGGATCTTTAAATAATCTAAATCTCGCAGTTGTAGTACCTAAGTCCGCAAAAATTGAATATGGATCTGTTTGGACATCGTTTGATTTATATACTCCACCAAAGTCCAATATTTGATTTACATATGATAAATCAGCACCAAATAGGAATTCCTCAGATGGCGCTGGATCTTCGTCATTGTTTTTTGAGGGGTTATCAGTACATGCAATAACAAGTATTACTGCAAGAAATATCAAATTTGGCATTTTAAAACTCATTATATACTTAATTAAAGAAACAGGCTTAACTCAATAAACCTGTCAAAAATCGTGGTACTTTTACTATTTCAATACAGTCATTTTCCTGGAAAGTACTCCCATTTCGGTTCTCAATGTATAAATGTAAACTCCCGAGCTTAGATTTGAGGCATTTAAGCTTACTAGGTGACTACCTGCTGATTTAAATCCATTTTCTATAGTCAATATCTGTTGGCCCAGCAGGTTGTATATACTTAGTTCAACAGGCCCGGCTTGCTCCAAAGAATAGGAAATTTGGGTTTCCGGGTTAAAAGGATTTGGATAATTTTGTTCTAACTTGAACGAATACTGGATTAGTTCTTCTTCATTCGAAGTAGCCATCCCACTAACAATCTTTAAACTATTAAAGAAAAGACTTCCTTGCCCGGAACCTCCCCAATTGAGGCCATCATCGTTAAAAAAGTTTATCCGATCTGCATTAACACCCTCAACGGTTCCTGAAAAATCGACCGGGGATTCCGGGGTAATTGCTTTAACTGAATATGTTAAACCTTCAGCTGTCTTAACTATAGAAAAGTGCATGGCTTCTCCTTCCTGTCGCCATGGATTCGAGCCATTCCAATCATCTTCTGTTGGTGGCGGGGCTACAGAATCGCTGTTTACATAAAATCCAGTTATGTCAAAATCTATAGTGAGAGTAACATCTTCACTTTCCCAACTACCATTACTTAATGAAACTCCCTTAAGTCCGTCTACCCAATTCCACGCAATATCAAAAGAGAGCGTATCTCCATCTGATAACGCAGATAAAAACTCTCTCCCAAGATCTACACGATTGCCTAGTACATCAGTTGGAGAAGCGATTAATGCAAAAGACAACGCATCCGTATTTATAGCGGCGCTGTTTGCACCATTACCATTTGCATCCAACAATTCTACTGAAGCATCATCAGTTAGTATACTATTCCAAGGACCAAAGCCTGTACCTAAATTCTCAAGAGAGGCTAGTTCCTCTAAGGTGTAATTGGAGGCTTTATCCTCTGCAATTGTTTCCTGGCCGGAAACGATATTGCTTGATAACAAAAATGTTATCGTTAACAAAAATATATCTCGTAATTCTGTTTTCATAGTTCTTGCATTAGTTATTGGTTAAGTAGGAAAGAAAATTTTAGTTGTACCCTGGATTTTGCTCAATGATACCTTCACCCTGTAGAATTACTTCCTGAGGAATTGGAAACAATACATGATGAGATTGCGCACTTGTACCGCGGGCTTGTGCGTATTCTATGAACTTTCCATGTCGAATTAGGTCTTGACGTCTTACACCCTCAGCAAAAAGCTCGTGTCCTCGTTCTACAAGTATTGCATCTCGAAATTCGGTTTGACTTAATCCGGACAAATCTGAAAGACTAACACGGTTTCGAACTTGATTAATATATTGATAAGCATCTGCCGGACCTCTTTGTTCATTTATTGCTTCAGCAAGGGACAATAAAACTTCTGCAAAACGATAAACAATTTGGTCGTTACTGTGCCCAGGGCCATTTCCATCAAGTTCTGTGTATTTAAGGGGAATTGCACCGTTCATTCCATTAGACCTGTCCACTGTATTGTTCCTGAAATCTATATAAGAATCTAAAATGGTATCCAGGCGCTCATCTCCTGCATCAAAAGTATCATAAAAATCCCACGGCATCCAAAGGCCATACCATCCCGAGCTACGGATAAAACTTCCACTTGACTCAAAATTAGTTGGAATAATTTCCTGTGTGTAATAATTAGGGGAAGAAGCATCTGCAGGAACTGCGTAAATCAGTTCGTTATTTTGTTCATTATTAAAAACATCGGGATAGGAATCCAATAATTCATAATTCATAGCAACTATTTCCTGTGCAATTTGCTCGGCTTCTGCCCAATTCTTTTCGTGCATATAAATTTTGAGTAATACCATTCGAGCTAAGCCCTGACTGACCCTCCCCCAATTCTCTGTGTCTCCATTGTACTTATCTGTTAGATTGGGAATAGCTTCCTCTAGGTCTGTTATCATCGCTGCCAAGTAATCTTCTTTAGCAAGCCGGGGAGTAATCTCTATGTCGCTAAGTGTTTCCGGGTTCAGTTTTACATTTACAGGGCCAAAGAAATCGTAAATAATATACATGGTCCATGCCCTCAGTACTTTTGCTTCTGCTACATATAGGTCTCTGATATTTGTAGGTACATCCGCTGATGAGTTTTGGATTTTATCGATTACGTCAGTAGCTCGTGCTACATATCTTATTTTCGCGTAGGTCGAAGCCTGAAAACTACTTAACGTAGCAGGGCCAAAAGTAAAACCTGTAAAATCAGGCACCCAGGGACTGAACATTTCATCAGTGGTAATCATACTCCTCATTAAATAGGTTTTTGGGTCTGCATTATATAAAGATGCATACCATTGTCCGTCACCTTGGTCAACCACTCCCCAATCTGTCATAAATGGGCTGTATAGAGCAATAACTGCATTATTAAAATCTGCCTCAGAGCCAAAAAACGTTTCTGGTGTCAAATCTCCATATACTTGTGGCTCAAGTACATCTCCACAACCTGCTCCAATTAAAAGTGTGGCAACTAGGAAAATTTTTGTTCTATTTTTTGTTATCTGCATACTATCCTTCTCTAATATTTTCTAAAAATTTATATCGATTCCCAGAGTGGTTGAATATGAAGCGGGGTAGGGGTTTGGTTCACTAAACTCAGGATCAAAACCTGAGTAATTAGTAATCAAGGCGATATCCTGCATACTTATAAAAATCCTTGCTGAGTTAATACTCCCTAAAAATTTTGATGGAAAAGTATATCCGAAATTGATATTGCTGATTCGAATGAAATCCCCATTTTCTAGGTCAAAATCACTTCCAGCAGGATTGTTACCATCATAAGGATTATTGGCAAGTCCGGGACGTGTGCCTTCAGTATTATCAGCTGACCACGTATCCCTAATCAAATTTGTGGTGTTAGAGGGGTTAGTTGATTGTGAGATTGAGAATATATTGGGGGCGTAGTTATTATAGATCTGAAAATCTAAACTTCCATACATATAAATACTCAGATCAAAGCCTCTGTAGTTAAAGTCGTTTCCAAAGCCAATCCTCCATCTTGGAACACTGTTGCCAATTTTAACCACGTCCTCGCTATCTAGCCTGCCATCATTATTGATATCGACGTAAATTACATTCCCAAGATTAGCATCTGGCATATGAACCGGAATGTCATCTTCACTTTGGATGATACCATCTGTTTTCCAGCCATAGATGGTTCCTAATTCATCATTTTCTCCGATATATGGAGACAAAGCGACTCTGGGATTTCGTTCATTCCAATAGCTTTTATTATATGAGATATTAAAATTTGAATACCAACTGAATTTATTACTAAGAATATTCGAAGTATTTAGTTCAAGCTCTATCCCTTCACTTCTTGTAGAACCAACGTTATCGGCCACTATACCCACTGCATTATTTGACGGTAATTGATTAAAATCGAGCAAATCGTTAGCCGTTCGTTGATATAGGTCAAACTTCCCAATAATTCTGTTAGTAAAAACTCCAAAGTCAATTCCCAAGTTAATGGTAGTGACTGTTTCCCAGGTAAGATCTGGGTTGGCAACCTGTGAAAGCGCAATTCCATTATAAGCAGTTTGACCTATTACGAAGGGATACCCTGGACTATACAGCTCCAGTGTATTTCCACTTAGTATGCTTTCATTTCCCGATTGTCCATACCCTATCCGAAGTTTAAGACTGGATAACTTCTCATAATCGTTTAAAAATTTCTCTTCAGAAAGTATCCATGCCAATGAAATACCAGGAAATATACCATACTGATTATTTTCAGAAAAAATGCTTGATCCATCTCTTCTCGCAACAACAGATAATATGTAACGATCTTTAAAACTGTAATTTGATCTAAAGAATTGAGACAATTTTGTTCGTTGGTTTCTGTATGAGTTCACAGAGTTTTGGAGCAATTCAGTAGCCACACCAACATTATTATCTCTGAATGCATCGGTAAAGAACCCTACCGCCTCTAAACTAAAGCCACTGCTGCTTGTCTCATAATATCCGGCTCCAAAAACTACACTCAAATCTCCCCCAAAAACTGTTGAAGTATAGGTCAAATATGATTCTGCACTATAATTCTCAATAGTGTTCTCATTTTTTTGAGCCATCCCATCTGGGAGTTGGGTATTATTTGTAATCCTGGGCAAATAGAAATTTCTGTTTGTTGATTCATAATCAACTTGAGCGATTCCCGTCAACTTTAATGATGGAAGGAACTGAACTTCAATTTTGGGAGCCGCGAAAATCTTTGACGTTTCTGTATTGTCTGAAATTTCAAGAAAGGCTGCCGGGCTCATAATCAATGGATTGTGCGTGGAATTAAAATTTCCGTTTTCGTCAAAAACTTCAATCACTGGGCTGTAGGCATAAGCTGCCTGGATCATATTGAATGTTTCTGAACCACCTATATTGCCCCCGGTAGATGCGTTACTACCAAGTAACCGACCTACGGTGGATTTAACACTGAGCGTAATAACATTGGATAACTTCTGTTCAACGTTCAGTCTACCGCTGTACCTGGTCAATTTTGAATTTTCAAGTACGGCTGTATTGTCCTGATAATTAAAAGAAGTGAAGACTTTCGTATTTTCATTTCCTCCGGAAACAGAAAGATTGTGCTCATTTATCAGACCATCTCTAAAGATCAAATCAAACCAGTCTGTTCCAGTAACGCCATCCAAAATTTCTTGTTCGGTAAATAGTGGCTGATATGCCGGGACACTGCTGGGATCATTTGTTCCATATGGAAATAGGCCGTTGTCAAATAAGTATCGATCATAAGCCAGTCTATCCTGCTCAACCATAAATTGATTCCCTGTTAGCATTGGGAAATAATCTCTGGTGCGTTGCATCGTTAAACTACCACTGTAATTTACTTGCACAGCTCCTGCTCTTCCGCTTTTTGTTGTTATTAAGATTACCCCATTGGCTGCTGAAGAACCATAAATTGCCGTAGCACTGGCGTCCTTCAAAATACTTATGGATTCTATATCATTTGGGTTTAGATAACTTAGTGGATCACGGTCTATCCCACCAAAAAATCCTAATGTAGCATCTTCCAGTCCTGCAACTGATGAAGAGTTATTAGTGATTGGAACCCCATCAATTACATATAGCGGGGTATTATTTCCATTTGGTGATATAGCCCCTCGTATGTTAACCGTTACACCGCCTCCAGGCTGAGCTGAGCGTGTTTGTAAATTAAGTCCGGCAGCTTGACCCTGTAACATCTGATTCACTGATGTTCTACCTATACTTTTTATTTCTTCGGAACTTACCGTGGATATCGCACCTGTGACATCTTTTTGTCTTTGATCGGAATACCCCAAAGCCACAATTTCTTCTCCAACTAATATCTCCTGCTCAAGAGCAATTGATATGTAAACCCTACCATTTATCGGTATTTCTTGTGGTAAATATCCAATAAAAGAAACCACTAATGTATCTTCTAAACTCGGTACCCTAATCGAAAATTCTCCTTCTGAATTTGTCGCACCCCCCATAGTAGTACCTTTTACCGCAATATTTACCCCAGGTAGTGACTCACCATCTTCTGAGTCATATACTTTTCCTGTAAGAACCTCTTGCCCTATCACGCTCAGTTGTGACACAAGGCTAATTATTACAACCAGCAGAAAGCGCTTTCTGAAAAATTCAAACTCCATCAAGTAAGTCTCCAACTAATTTTGTTATCGTTAACATTTATTAAACTTAAATAGGGGATAAAAGCACAACAAAGCTTCGCTTAATAAATACTGACAAATTGTTATCGTTAACAATTGGCAATATTTTAATACTTCTAAATCTTTTTGCCAAATTTTTTATTCAAAAATTTAATCCGATCTCTTCTCGACTATATAGATCTGGCAGTTCCGCTAGAAGCACGAATGATCAGTTCCGTACTCATGTATATATTTTCTATAGACTCTGATTTATTTTCTATAGTAGAGATTAGCTTTCTTGCCGCCCGTTCCCCCATTTCGTAGGCGGGTTGCTTAACTGTTGTTAGTGGTACAGGAAGCAACTCGGAACGTATGTCGTCACTGAATCCGACAATTGCGATGTCATCTGGTATTCGGTACCCGCTTTCATTAATAAATTTGATTGCACCAAAAGCTGCCGGATCGTTTACGGCAACAATTGCTTCCGGAAGGTGGGCTGAATTGCTCATTAACTCATTCATCGCTTTATAGCCCCCGCTTTCCTTAAAGCCACTTATAACTACTAATGAATCATCAAATAAGAGATCATTCCTTTCTAAAGCATCTTTATATCCTCTAAGCCGCTCGGAACTAATATTTAAGTTTGGTGGACCAGCTAAATGAGCAATTTTTTTATACCCATTATTAATTAAATGCTCTGTTGCCTGGAACGAACTGGAATAGTCATTCACACATATACAGCTTGCTCCTATATTTTCAACACAACGATCAAAAAATACAATCTGTGTTCCTGTATCAATTAATTTCTTATAGTAACCTTCATCATCAGAGTCTTCAGAGCGTGAGATTAGCAATCCATCTACTCTCCTTGATTTCAACGTTTCAATTACATCCTTCTCACGTTCGAAACTTTCAGAGGAGTTTGTTAAAAATAGATGGTAGTTATTATCATAAACAACTGATTCAATCCCGCTAATAACAGCCGAAAAAAAGACATGCTGTATTTCAGGAATTACTACCCCTATCGTATAGGTTTTTTTGGTTTGTAGGCTTTTAGCAATTTGGTTTGGTATATATCCTAACTCTTCGGCTTTCTTAAGAACCAGCTCTTTGGTACCTGCATTTATTTTATCGCTGTTATTCAGTGCCCTTGAAACGGTCATAACTGACACGTTTAATGCACTTGCAATTTGACTTAATGTTACCTCACTTCCCAATTCAGACCCTTTTTATAAAGCTATCGTTTAATAAGTATTTATATGTTTCTCTACTCTAAGTCAACAAACGGTTTTGCATAAGCTACAATAAACTATATCGTACTACTGTAAATAATAACTAGGGTTTATGTATTCTATTTATTGACTTGCATATTTGGATTGATCAAAAAATTCGAAAGTGATCAGAGCTTCATTATTGTTGGCTGCATCAAAAAAAGTAGCATTCTCCCAGTGTGAGCCCGTTCCCCATAGAGTTTTACATTCCGTCGAAATCCAGGCTGGTTCCCAATAAATTACTCCTGAACCCCCGCCAGAAATTACCTGCTGGGTGAGATCTTGCATATACTTTAGCTGGCCTTGTGGAGTGGCTGGATAACCATCAAGCACAGCGCTGTGCCAAAGAATATTATTCGCATCATCAAATTCTTCGATAGTATAGGGATAGGCAGTTTCGATAACCATTAATGGTTTATTAAAGGTTTGTATAATGCTATCAATTGCCGTTGCTGCCTCTGGTATTTGATATTTTGACCATAGTGGATAATAGGACAAACCAATCCAATCAAAATCACTCAAACCCGAACGAATAGCCTGACTAAACCACGGGAAAGCAAACTCTGGTTGAGCAATATGAAGCATTGACTCAATCTTTTGTGCAAGTTCCTTTTCGACATCTTCAACTGCTTTTAACCCGGCATTAAACAGAAGGATATTTCGTGACCAATTAATAGGCTCGGTTAATTCATCAACATGCTCTTCCAGCAGTATTTCGCTATTGGTTTCGTTACCTATCTGGACAAATTCAGGCAGTAACCCTTTTGCATTCAAAGATATCAATGTTTTGTAGGTATACTGATATAATGAATCTGCTAATATTTCATCATTAAGACCTTTCCACGCAGCAGGAATTATTTGATCACCCGGATCTGCCCATGTATCCGAATAATGAAAATCCAGAAGGGTTTCCATCCCTGCGTTTTTTACCCTGGAGATGGTTTTAACCACGTCGTCATAGTCAGAGTACCCTGTCCAGTTTGGGGTATGCCATAATCTCACCCGGACAATATTGCTACCCTGAGATTTAAAAAACTCGAATGGATCAACTAATTCGCCATTTGCCCTATATGATCCACCGCAATCTTCCATTTCATTTACATAAGAAAGATCTGCTCCCAAATATAATTTACTACTTTTTGAAGGGCTACTCTTCTCATTGATCTCAGAGCATCCAATAGCTATGATTATAATGAGAACATAAATTGTTTTTCCTGTTTTCATTTGTTGGTATAGGTTAAGCGGGGTTTATATTTGTGAATCTTATCGTTAATACAAGCATTAATATGTTTCTCTGCTCTTAGTCGACAAACTGTTTTAAAAAAGCAGCCCATTTCTCGTATCCCAGTGAAGTCAAGTGTACCCCATCCGTTGTATATTGGCTTTCAAGAAACCCTTCATTGTTAGCCATCTCAGCAAATGTATCTATCAAAATGTATGATACATCTTCTTTCGATTTGAGTGCAGTATTGATGCCAATTAATCTTTCTGACATACTATGTCCGCTTTCAAGAGGCATAATGGTTTGAACATAAATGTTGGCATCCGGAAGTTCTGAAGAAAGATAATTACCGATTTCATCAATAGAAGAGGCAACCTCTATCTCCGTGTATGGCGTCCAAAGATCATTGGTGCCAATCATTACGAATACGATTCTGGGTTCACTACAAATAATCTCGCCCAGTCTTGCAGAAAGTCCATCTGTATTATCACCGGAAATACCTCTATTACTCACATTTTCTTGCCCTAGTTTGTCGGACCAATCTTCACCCTGTTCAGTCAAGCTATTCCCTAACATCACAATACTATTTTGAAAGATTGAATCCATCATGAATTCTTGAATTCGTTGCGGGTAGTACTCCCTGGTAAATGAGGTATGACTAGTGATAACCGTATCAAGAGGAGGATATAATTGTAATGTACAAGGTTGTTCAATAATCTCTTCTTCAACACTTGAAGTACAATAGAGAAGTATTGCTGCAAAAAGAAAGAAAATTGGAAGCACTCTTTTTTTCATAATCGCAACGTGCTATATGAGTTTACATTCGTGATTGTTATCGTTAACATATATATAAATTGATATCATTTCAATAGATCGAAAACGAATTGATAATTTCTTGCGCTAGTATGAATAACCCATTCGTGATTTTTTTTGCCTTCTTGTTGACGGCTTTTGGATGCAGTTCAATCGACGAAAACCAAGAAATGTATTTATGGCCGGGAGCTTCTCAAGAATCAACTGAGCGAGTATTGGTTGAATATGATGATGAAATACTGAGAATCACCGACGTGAATGCCCCGTCACTTCGTTATTTTCAAGCTAATAGGTCTGGAAGACGACCAGCTATGCTAATCTTTCCGGGAGGAGGCTATAACTTACTTTCATACGATTTGGAGGGAACTGAACCCGCTGAATGGGTAAATTCTCTAGGGATACATGCTATTGTTGTTAAATATACGGTACCCAACAATCGAGATGCAGCTTACAATGACGGATTAAAAGCCTTAGAAATCGTGTATGAGAAAGCAGAAGAATGGAATATTGATACAACGAAAATAGGAGTCATGGGTTTTTCCGCGGGTGCTCATCTTACTGCCAGACTAAGTCATAGCTCGAGTAGAGCAGAGGATTGCAGCAAACGTTTGGCGCTAGTTAAATGCACTCCACCTGATTTCTCTATACTCATTTACCCAGCTTACTTGGCTGTTGAAAATTCTTCATCGATCTCTCCCGAATTAGAACCTATGGATATCATTCCTCCGATATTTATTGTGCAAACCTTGGACGATTCGGCTTTTGTTGGCGGTACCATACAATACTCTGAAACACTTCTAGAAAGAGAAGCTGATTTAGAGTTTAATCTATTTGAAAAGGGTGGACATGGGTACGGAATGCGGTTAGAAGGAGAAAATGAATTATCTAATTGGCCTACTTACTTAGCGGATTGGCTAGTCCAAAAAAATATTATACAGTATGTTTTGGAAGTAGAAGGAGCTAAACAGAAATAAGTAGCTCCATTTTTTGTACAATTATTGAACAACATAAATTTAATCAAGAGGTTCAATATTATATGAATCTTCATTCAAATATCTAAGCCTACCATTAAATTGATGCCCATATGATACGATACCTTCTATCGATATTACTTGTATTTGTGTTCCAGCACTTTGGAATGGCTCAGGATAAGTATCATGCCAGACTTCCAGTTAAAGGTTATGTAACTGAACTTGGATTATCACCCTTAGGTGAAATATGGATGGCATCAAAAGCTGGAAATGTATACTACACTAAAGAGTTTGGGGATTTATGGCATATTGGGCCCTTTGGTTCACTTGATCCTTTGGCTTTTGATTCTGGTAAAAACTTTGAACGGATTAACTTTTTGTCCGAAAATGTCCTGATCATTTCCGGTTTTATTCAAGAGAATGGAAAACAAAATTTTATATATCGCTCAGAAGACGGAGGAAAATCCTGGGATAAAGTAATTTTTGGGATGGAGAGTAGTTGGATTGATGCTACTTATTTCAAGCACAATGGAAAGGGGTGGATGAGTGGAGGTTCTCAACTAATATACTATACTGAAGATTATGGACTTACCTGGAGCGCCAAGCCTAAAATTGAAAATATGGCTAATCGTCGAATCATGAGTATCCATTTTTCAAATGACGAAAAAATTGGCCTATTTGCTTCTAATTGGAATACAATTCACAGAACATTTGATAATGCAGAAACTTGGGAAATACTAGAAACCCCTCTTTACCAAAAAAAATATCGTGTGGTCTCTAATGATAGTAAGCCAAGAATTGATAAAATTAGGATACTTGGTGACTATTATCTTGTCAGTCAGCAACAAAGAGTTTTTATAACGCAGAACAATGACATCAACTGGACTCCTTTACCAGATATAATTGATTTTGAGGTATCTGATAACCAGGGATTCCTGATAACTCGTGACTATAACGTTAAAGTGTTAGATGAAAACTTAACTCCCACCTGGACATCTGAAAGAACACTATTAAATCCCCCTAAAGCACTTAATGTAATTGATTCTACATTATATGTTTACGCTGGAGATGAAATATTCCAAATTGTCAACCAAAGGATTAAAAGTTCTCCATTAGTTACTAATAATATCCCAATCCCTGAACCCTATACTAAAGTTGATTTTAAAGGAGAAACATATGGTTTTTCTGGTGTTGATATTTTGAAATTGGAGAATAAAAGGTGGGCTAGAATAAACGAAACTCAATTTCCTATAGGTAATGCTTCTGTATTCAATGGGAAGTTAGTCATTGCCGACCAAACACTGGAAAACAGAGTTGAGTTAAATACCGAAACTAATGAGTTTATTAAATACGATCTACCTGATAAAATCTTTCCTCAAGATTTAGAATTGAAAAGCCTAACAATTGGGTATGGTAGCCTTGGTTGCTTTCATTATGATGATCAAACAAGAATCTACAACTTAAATGGTTCCTTTTTAGAGCTTTCCAAAAGTGACAGAAGTTTTCTAAATAGTATGCCCAGAATACTTAATCATAAATTAGTTAAGGAGATCATTTCTGAAGCTAATCAAGCCAGATTAGATGAATTATCAGTGGATGATTTACTGCTCAAACCATCTATAATTTCTGATTACAAGGATTTTATATCTCAAAAAGAAGAAGAGATAAAAGAAAATGGAATTGATCAGTTTGACTTTGAGAACCCATATCAATTCCCTGGAGAGAATACCGATTTTAGTTTCTACAAAAGTGTGGCAGATTCAATCGAGTCTATCGATGATAGTGTAATCAATGATGTTTTTTCCATAGGATATGGAAATTGGAGTACAACCCAAATCTGGCATCAACTTATCTTTGATTTCAAGAATGGGTCAAAGCTAATTATTTCTAACTCTGATGATATCCCAAACTATTTGTATACACCGTGGGTAATCAACTATAATGGATTAGAATATAAAACTAATTCATTCGCTCTTGGTCGTTTGATTAATAAACTCACCAAAGGAAAGTTTTATGAGGATTATGCAGATGATCCGGAGTATGCTTTATTCAAAATCTCTGACTATTTATATAAAAAGAAACTTTCATTTGAAAACTAATCGGATACATATAAGCATATCAAAAAAACTCGAATACCTTTCTGGTTGTTTTAATCTCCAGACTCATGACTTCATGAAAACAATTATTATATCTCTTTTTTTATTAATGCTCTCTTTTCCTGCCTATGCTTGCAGCTGTATGGGCTATGAAATAGAAGAAGCTTATCAAACTTACGAAGTAGTTTTTATTGGGAAAGCGGTTTCGATTGGCGAACAATCTTTTTTTGAAGGCAGAGGGTTATTTACTGAAGGACTCACTAAAGTCCGATTTGATGTCATCCAAACATTCAAAGGTATTCAAGAAAATAAAACTTTCGTTTTTACAGACGGTCATCCAGAAGCCTGTGGGTTCTCCTTCGAAAAAAACAGTGAGTATGCAATATTTGGGTATTACTCGAAATCGGATAAAGGTGACAAAAAAATATATACAAGCATCTGTTCACCTACCATCCATACTAATCCAAAAAACGATACCGATTACGAACTTGAGCTATTAGGAAAAGAGACCATGAATTTTTTAAACTCATTATAACCATATAACAAGCATTTCAAATTGGGCATAGCTAGGGTCCGCACTTTGCTTTGTGGCAATAAAAATATTCAGTTACTGAAACAAAAAACCCTAACTCAATATTAAAAATTAAGTTAGGGTAGGTGTATTGTACGCCCGGGAGGGTTCGAACCCCCAACCCCCAGGGCCGAAACCTGGTACTCTATCCAGTTGAGCTACGGGCGCATTTATTTTCAATAAATTCCTTTGCGTCTTATTCAAAGACTCGGGTGAAGGCCGAAACCTGAATCGATCTATATAATCAAACAGGCTGCAAAAGGGCGATAAATATACGCATCCTTCTATATAACCGCTTGTGAAATTATATCCCTGATATTGCCGTTCAATAGCTAAATCACGACCTTTAAGTGTTTGAAAATATCCTGGTATTATGTCAACAATGTTACTTACTCTTGTCCTTGCAGTTGTCCTAATTGGAATCGGTTTTGCAGGTATTGCTATTAAAATCCTAGTGAAGAAAGATGGAGAATTTGCCGGAACCTGTGCTAGTAACAGCCCTTTTCTAAATAAAGAAGGCGAAGCATGTGGTTTTTGTGGAGCTCTACCTGATGAGAAGTGTAAGAGTGACAACAAGAAAAAGGAAGAAGGCGAATTCAGTCCTTTTGTAGCTTAGTTAATGGTTAATAGTTATTGGGAAACTGATTCACCAATAACCATTAACTAATAACTATTCCAAGATATACTTCTCAAAGCCTTCGGTGATTAGCACTTTCCATTCTCCTTGATCGTCGGTGAATACTAAATAGCCTTCTAGTTCGGGCTTAGCTTCCAGGAAGTCCATACATCCTTCGACTCCTTTTACCATACATACGGTAGCATAGGCATCTGCATCCATGGAAGTCGGAGCAAGCACAGAAACACTTAATAATCGATTTCGGGCAGGGGTACCAGTATGTGGGTTTATAGTATGCGAATACTTAAGTCCGCTTGCTTCATCTACCCAGTATCGCCGGTAATTTCCTGAGGTAGCCAGTGCATTATTTTCCATTTCTACAATCACCTGGAAGCGGGATTCATCATCAATTTGAGGTTTAGGCTTGTCTATCCCAATTCGCCACAGATTTCCTTTTTCATTTACCCCTAAGGTTTTCACTTCTCCACCAACTTCTACCATATAATGTTCAATGCCCTTTGATTCGAGATGTCCTGCAATTGCATCTACCGTATAGCCTTGCGCAATGGCATTAAAATCCAGGGACACTCCATCCGGTAAAGAGACTCGACCTCCTGCATAGCGAATTTTTTCAAATCCGGTTTTTTCAAGGGCAGCTTCTATCATTTCGGTATCTACATCGGCACGAACCTCTTCAAAGCCAAAACCCCACAAGCTTACAAGCACCCCTACTGTGGGGTCAAAATCACCATCGGTTTCTTCGGATATTTCCAATGCTCTGTCCAGCACTTTTCTAAAATGATCGTCAACGCTTAGTTCTACATCTCCACTATTCAATTGTGAGATCAATGAGCCCGGCAGATAGGTGCTCATAGACTGATCAATACTTCTAAATATGTTATTGATGTCCTCTTCAAAATTCTGGTTTGAAGTAGTTAGATATCTTACCTGGAAGGTTGACCCCTGTGCATTTCCTGTATTAACTACCAGTTTGGATTCCTGTTGTTTGGTACAGGAAAGTGCGAGGAGTAAAAGAACTACTGATGCTATTTTGATTTTCATATTCATCGGTTTAAATAACACAAATTTGAGCTAAGATACTTTCTTTAGGACGGGAATATGTGAAAAACTGTCACTCAGAGCGAAGAGTCTGCACAATTTTTACCAAGCATGACTTGAGTCTTGAAAATCCTTCGCAGGTATGCTCAGGATGACGGGCCGCGGAATGACCGAGGAAATTTCTTACTTCATGACCCTAAATAAAAAGCCCCCACGTTTACACGTGGGGGCTTTACAAAACTGGTGCCTATCCTCCGAAATCATCGAAAGCAACGTTCTCATCCGGAACTCCCCAGTCGTCGCACATTTTAAGTACGGCCTGGTTCATTAATGGAGGTCCGCAGAAGTAGAACTCAATATCTTCTGGTTCAGGATGGTTCACAAGATATTCATCAATCACCGCCTGGTGAACAAAACCAAGGAAGCCATCTCCTTCTTCATCGTTAATGTCTTTCTTCTCTACCCAATTATCTTCTTCAAGAGGCTCAGAAAGAACTACATAGAATTTAAAGTTATCAAACTTCTCTTCTAACTGATGGAAGTGATCTAGGTAGAACAACTCTCGCTTAGAACGACCACCATACCAGTAGCTCACTTTTCTTCCGGTCTCAAGAGTTTTGAAAAGGTGATATAAGTGAGAGCGCATAGGAGCCATTCCTGCACCACCACCGATATAAAGCATCTCACTTTCTGTATGGTCCTTGATGAAGAACTCACCATAAGGACCTGAAATAGTAACCGTATCCCCTGGTTTTCGGTCAAAGATGTACGAAGAAGCAATCCCTGGGTTCACGTCCATCCATGCGTTTTTAGCTCTATCCCACGGTGGAGTTGCGATACGCACGTTAAGCATAATTCTCCGACCTTCTGCTGGATAGCTAGCCATAGAATATGCACGTTCTACCAGGTCGTCATTTTTCATCTTTAATGGCCACAACCCAAATTTATCCCATTCAAGCTTAAATTTATCAGGATCTCCAGGATGCTCTTCCGGGTGCGCAGTAATGTCAATGTCTTTGTACTCCACTTCGCAAGGAGGGATTTCGATCTGGATATATCCACCAGCTTCATAATCCATATCCTCAGGAATCTCAACAATAAACTCTTTGATAAATGAGGCCACGTTATAGTTTGAAACTACTTTGGCTTCCCATTTCTTGATCCCAAATACTTCTTCAGGAATAGAGATATTCATGTCCTGCTTTACCTTTACCTGGCATCCAAGCCTCCAATCATCGGCTTGCTCCTTTCTTGTAAAGTGTGGGGTTTCAGTAGGAAGGATTTCTCCACCACCTTCATGCACCTGGCATAAACACTGAACACAGGTTCCACCTCCACCACATGCGGAAGGAAGGAAAATTTTATTATCTCCCAGGGTACTTAAGAGGGTTCCACCTGAAGACACTTCGATTTCTCTTTCACCATTGATAGTGATCTTCACAGGCCCTGATGGGGTGAGCACTGTTTTTGCTCCTAGAAGTAGGGAAACCAAAAGGATTACCACCGCAAAAAATACGATGACACTTGCTCCTACTATTAATAATGTTGATCCAAATACCATGTCAGTCTCTTCCTGATGATTATAGTTTTATTCCCATAAACGACATAAAGCCGATGCCCATTAAGCCAGTCACGATAAATGTAATACCGAGACCCTTTAGTGGAGCTGGAACATTTGAGTATTGAATTTTCTCACGGATGGCGGCAATAGCTACAATAGCCAGGAACCAACCAATTCCACTACCAAAGCCGAATACAGTAGCTTCAGTAATATTCGCATAGTTTCTTTCCTGCATGAAAAGGGATCCACCCAAGATTGCACAGTTAACAGCAATTAGAGGGAGAAAGATTCCAAGTGCACCATATAGAGCTGGTGAAAACTTCTCAACTAACATTTCTACTAATTGCACCATGGATGCTATTACTGCGATAAACAAAATGAAGGAGAGAAAACTTAAATCTACGTCCGCGAATCGTGGCCCAATCCATGCTAAAGCACCTTCCTGAAGTACAAAGTTTTGGAGGAGGTAGTTAGTAGGAACGGTTACAGTTAGTACGAAAATAACCGCTATTCCAAGACCCACTGCTGTAGATACTTTCTTTGATACCGCCAAATACGAACACATGCCTAAGAAGTAGGCAAATACCATATTATCTACAAAGATCGACTTAGCGAAAATGTTTACTAATTCTTGCATGGCTTAGTCCTCAATAAGTTTAGTATTGCGGGATCTCTGTACCCAAATTATGATACCTACGGTAATCAATGCCATTGGAGGGAGTAGCATAAAACCATTGTCACTGTAGAAACCGCCGTTAGCGAGGTACCAGCTTTCAGGAATAATTTGAAAACCCATTAGCTGGCCAGAGCCGAATAGCTCACGGAAGAATGCCACAACGATCAGAATGATACCATAACCCCAGGCATTTCCAATTCCATCCAGGAATGATCTCCATGGCGTGTTACCTAAGGCGAATGCTTCGAGCCTACCCATGATGATACAGTTGGTGATGATCAGCCCCACAAATACGGCAAGTTCTTTACTTACATCATACACAAAGGCTTTCAAAACCTGGTCAACTAATACTACCAGTGACGCCACTACTACCAACTGTACGATGATTCGAATACGATTCGGTACAAAATTTCTTAGCAAAGAGATAATAACGTTACCGGCAGCCATCACAAATATTACCGATAAGGTCATAACAATAGCTGGTTGCAGCTTCACGGTAATAGCCAACGCCGAACAAATCCCAAGTACCTGAACGGTGATTGGGTTGTCATCATTAAAGGGATCACTTAATAGTTTTCTATTCTTTTTACTGAATAGTGGTTCTTTAGGAACTTTATCAATCAGCTCCTCTTTTTGTACATCTTTTTCTAAAACTTCTGCCATGATGTTGTATTAGTTTTGGCTTTTGAAGGATTAAAGGTCTGCACTTGAAGTAGTGCCAGTGTTCAAATATTCTTTTAAGAACGGAATATATGCTTCCAAACAGTCTGCGATCATTAATTCCACACCGTCTGAAGTAATCGTTCCACCGCTAATTCCATCTACCTCATATGCAGTAGTAGAACCACCCTTGCGAACATCGATACCAAGAAGCTCGCCATTATCATCTAAGATCTTTTTCCCCGGGAATTGATCTGTAAATACAGCTGTATTGATTTCAGCACCTAAACCAGGCGTTTCTGCTTTGTGGTCAAACACAGCGCCATACACGGTATTCATATCTTCTTCCAAAGAAATATACCCCCAAATCGGGCCCCATAGCCCTGTTCCTTGTAGAGGTATTATGTAATAGGTTTTCCCTTCTTTCTGTGCAATATATAAAGGAGAATTACGCTCCGTATTCGGCTTCCGAACTTCCTTAAGCATATCAACGGAAAAGGCATCTACCCCATCAACTCGCTCAGAGGCACTTACTACAAAAGACTCCGTGATGTAATCGCCATAAATTTCGGCAGCATCTTCGCGCTTCACATCAATTTTGATTGAGCTGAGGATATTCTGCATTTTCTCTTGCTCAACATTTGTGTCCTGCATTGGCTTTAATGTAGTAGCTATGAACGATAGAGAAGCAGCTACTACCAATACCATTGCAACAGCAAAGAAGTAGGTATATCCATTACTATTTTGATCAATAGCCATATTTATGCACCTGCAGTTTTAAGAGCTAATCTTTTTTGACGTTTTTTGATATTCGCCTGAATCACATAGTGATCAATTAGTGGAGCCATAGTATTCATGAAAAGGATCGCTAACATAATTCCTTCCGGGTAGGCCGGGTTGAATACACGGATCATGATTGCAAAGAGTCCGATAAAGAATCCATAGTAATATTTGCCTTTCTCTGTTTGAGAACCTGAAACAGGATCAGTGGCCATAAACACCACACCAAATGCAAAACCACCATATAGCATTTGCTGCCAGAATGGTACAGCCATGAATGCTTGTTGCTCCGGAGAGATGGCAAACTGAGCGAAGATATTAAAAATCAGTCCCATTACGGCACCACCTATTATAGCGCTGAGCATGATTCTCCAGCTTCCAATTCCTGTGAAAATCAGCAGACCTGCACCCATTAGTACAAGTAAGGTAGATGTCTCACCAATTGAGCCAGGAATAATTCCTAAAAACGCATCCAGCGCTGAATACTGAGTAGTTCCGGTTGTGGCTAAATCACCAAGAGCAGTAGCTCCTGAAAAACCATCAACCACAGCTTGTCCTTCTTGCACTGAAGTATTAATCCAAACTTTGTCTCCGGACATATAGGTTGGGTAGGCGAAGAAGGCAAATGCCCGTGCAAGAAGCGCCGGGTTAAAGATGTTCATTCCCGTTCCGCCGAATACTTCCTTTCCAATAACAACGGCAAAGGCTACGGATAGTGCAACCATCCAAAGTGGAATATCTACCGGCATGATTAAAGGGATTAACATTCCACTAACCAGATATCCTTCTTCAATCTGATGACCCTTTATCACACAGAACAGGAATTCCAATCCAAGACCAACACCGTAAGAAACAACCACCATTGGTAGTACTTTGATAGCTCCAAAAATGAATTGCTCCATAAAAGTAGCATCAACTCCCAGAGCGATATAGTGGTGGTATCCCACATTCCACATTCCGAATAGCAAACATGGAACTAATGCCATGATTACTGTATTCATGGTTCGTTTTAGATCGATACCATCTCGAATATGAGCGCCACTCTCGGCAGTGTGACCAGGCACAAACAGGAACGTTTCGAACCCATCGAATACTGGCCAAAGCTTGTGGTATTTACCGCCTTCCTCGAAATGCGGCTTAACTTTTTGCTCTAATAAATTGTGTAGTGCTTTCATCTATATGTTTATTAGCCCATTTCTTCTTTCATGAGATCGAGACCTTTTCTTACGGTCTCTTGCACGGGAATTTTGGAGGTACATACTACTTCACAAAGCGCAAAGTCTTCTTCTACCACTTCATAAATCCCTAAATTCTCCATCAATTCTACGTCACCAGTCATCATGGCTTTCAGTAATTGAACCGGGAAAATATCGAATGGAAACACCTCTTCGTATTGACCCGATACAACAAATGCTCTCTTCTCACCATGGGTATTTGTATCAAGATTATAAGAAACCTTTTGTCCGGTAACTTTTTCTGCCTGGCGCATAAAAAATGATGGGAGCGCCCTTGAAATACTGAATTTATCCGGCTTTGGAATCAACCATCCAAACAGTTCCGGGTCTGTTCCCTCTCTAAGAACCGTAACCTGCCGATCATAACAACCGAGATATCCTTCTTCTGTAACTTTTGTACCCGTTAACACATTTCCGGAAATAATTCGGTTAAGCCCTCCGGAAACATTGCCATTTAGAAATGGCTTTAGTGCTGCACCCAAAATAGTTGAGTGGTACTTACGGTCTTGTACTTCAGAACCAGTAAGAGCAATGTTGATTCTGGCATCAAATTTACCTTCAAGGAAAAGACGGCCTATAATGACAACATGCTCAGGGTTAATCGTCCAAACAGTTTCTCCTTTGTTAATTGGGTCTAACTGCGCGATATGAACTCCAACAAGTCCTGCTGGGTGCGGTCCATCATACTTGGTGATCTTTACCCCTTTCACTTGTGCCAGAGTTCTTCCTACTTGCTTGGTAGCATTTAATCCAAGGTGAACCTGACCGGAAGTAAGTTTTGAGATAGCATCTATCCCCGCTTGGAATGCTTTTTCATTTCCTTCGAGAATCAAACCAAGGTTTGGAGCAAGTGGCGCTGAATCAAAGCCTGAAATAAAAATGGCTTTTGGAGTTTTAGCTGGATCCGCAATGATATTGTATGGTCTTTCTTTGAAGAAAGGCCAACATCCTGAAGCGGCCATTTTTTCGATAATGGCTTCTCTTTCCAGCTCGATAGGGTCGGCACTTCCAAAATCTTCGTAGCTAGTTTCTTTATCGGCCAGGACCCGAACTTCTAAAATTCTTCTTTTTGCCCCACGAACAACCTGAGCTACTTCACCACTCACCGGAGAGCAGAATTTTACTTGTTCTTTATCCTTATCAAAAAGTAAAGGAGTACCCGCTTTTACTTCATCGCCTTCTTTAACGGCTAATTTAAATCGAACTCCATGGAAATCGGTAGGCTTTACAGCAGCGGTCTCGATTGGAAGAGCAGGTGCAAATACTTCTTCAGCTTCACCCACAAGGTTAATATCAACCCCGCGCTTAATCTTAATTACGTCTGACATCAGATATTCAGATAACGATTATTTATATGTTTATTTCGAACTAGTGCCCCAACAATCCTTGAAAACAAATAATTCGAAGGCGAAGAAGATACTAATTTTTTAAGGTGATTTGGTAGCTATTTGCGTTAAAACCTTTTCAAAAGCGTTGAAGAAATTGAAGAAGCGCTTTTCCTCAAAAAAGGAAGAATTTATAACCTGCTATCCGCGAGAAATTTAGGAGTTGACTAGCTAGAGAATCAGCATTCCATCCCCGAAAGAATAGAAACGATATTTTTCTGAAATAGCATGTTCATAGAGCCTGTGCATCTCTTCAAAACCCATAAAAGCCGATACCAACATGAGCAGGGTACTCTTTGGTAAGTGGAAATTTGTAATTAAAGAATCCACGGCTTTGAAGGAATACCCAGGAGTTATGAATATATCGGTATCCCCGCTGCTTGGCTCAAACACTCTCCCTTCTTTTGCAACCGACTCTAATACTCTTACCGAAGTCGTTCCAACTGCGGTTCTGTGGGTAGCTTGTTGTAGCTCATCTGCCGTAGCTTTGTCAAGTTGATACCATTCGCTATGCATGATGTACTCATCCAGTTTTTCGGATTTAACCGGAGCAAATGTTCCAAGTCCTACATGAAGAGTTACTTCTGACTTGCCTATTCCCTGATCCTTTAGCTTTTGAAGAAGCTCATCCGTAAAGTGCAAACCTGCGGTAGGCGCTGCTTTGCTCCCCAAATCTTTGGCATAAACCGTCTGATATTCCCCAGCCAATGACTCATCTTGCTTGATATAAGGAGGGAAAGGAGTGTATTTGAACGGCTCCAGTTCAGGGGCATCCAAATCATGGGACAGGATGAGCGTTCGTAATCCATCTTCAGCAACATGGGTGACTTTGCTAGTAATTCCTTCTGCCAATTCGATCTCTTTCCCCACCCTAAACTTCTTGCCAGGCCTAACCAGGGCTTCTATGGTATTGTTGTTTCGAACAGAGGTAACAAATAGCTCTTTCTTACCCTCATCAAACATCAGTCGGCATTTTTCAACCTTACTGTTGTTTACAACCAATCGGGTTTGGGGATGGAGGTAGTTGCCCAGACTGTAGAAATAGTCATCAGAAATTTCCCCGGTTGCACGATTATAGACCAACAATCGTGCATGATCTCTTGGAGAAGCCGGAGATTGAGCTATGAGTTCTTCCGGGAGATGATAATCGAAATCGGAGAGGGTGTAGGTCATCCTCGAAGATACTAAGCTTTGATAAGTATCTTTTTTACTTGGGTGATTACGCCATCAACATCAATTCCAACCTCAGTGTGGAGTTCTTCCTGGGTACCATGCTCGATAATTCGGTCTGGTAATCCCATGATGTTTAGCGTAGGCCTCTCTTCTTTTTGAGCAATGTACTCTGCAACAGCACTTCCGAATCCCCCTAGTCGGGCTCCATCTTCAAGCGTAATGATGTGATCGTATTTCATACAGATTTCATCCAGCAGCTCTTCATCAATAGGCTTGGCAAAGCGCATATCATAGTGTCCGATTTCTATTCCTTCTTCCAGAAGTTGGTCAACGGCTTGTGTAACATACTTTCCAATCGGACCAAAACTTAGCAAGGCTAATCCCTCACCTTCTCTCAAACAAACTCCTTTTCCGATCTCAATAGAACTAAAGCCTTCCCGAACTTCCATACCAGTGGCTGCGCCTCTTGGATACCTGATCGCCCATGCAGCTTCATCATATTCTGAGGCTGTGAACATCATATCCCGCAAATCCTGCTCATTAAGAGGAGAAGAAATAATCAGGTTAGGAATGGAACGCATATAGGCCACATCATACGCACCATGATGGGTTGGCCCATCAGCACCTACAACCCCGGCACGATCAATACAAAAAACAACGGGTAGTTTTTGGATGGCCACGTCATGCACCAGCTGATCGAAACCACGTTGCAGGAAGGTTGAATAAATGGCGCAAAATGCTTTTTTCCCTTCCGTAGCTAATCCTGCAGCAAAGGTAACCGCATGTTGTTCCGCAATACCTACATCAAATGCTCTATCAGGAAAACGATTCATCATTGGCCACAAGCTTGATCCACTTGGCATGGCTGGGGTCATGCTTACAATGCGTTCGTCCTTTTCTGCTAATTCAACCAACGCATCACCAAACACATCTTGGTATTTAGGAGCTGATTTTTTGGTGGACTTCGGTTTGAGGGAGTCTCCAGTGATCTTATCAAACGGGCTACTTTGAGCATGCCATTTTGTTTGCTCACGTTCAGCAGGAGCAAAACCTTTTCCTTTTACCGTAACAATGTGAAGAAGCTTTGGTCCTTTAATTTCTTTTAGATCTTCCAGCGTCTTTCTAAGCAGGTTCACATCATGCCCATCTATCGGTCCATAGTATTTGAAGCCTAGTGAGCGAAATAAGGAACCCGGAGTCAATGCTGCCATCATAGCGGATTCCAAACGAGAAGCCACTTTTCTCATTTTTGTCCCAGCTGACTTGAAATGTCCCAAGAGATCATACACTTCATCACGAAGTTTATTGAAAGTACGGCTGGTGGTTACTTCTGCTAAATATTCTTTTAGAGCGCCTACATTTGGGTCAATAGACATGCGATTATCATTCAACACGACCAACACATCGCTTTCCAGACCTCCCGCATTATTCAATGCTTCAAAAGCCTGGCCACCGGTCATAGCCCCATCACCAATAATTGCCACTGCTTTATGATCTTTCCCATCGAGACTATGTGCCACTGCCATACCCAGTGCAGCAGATATTGATGTTGATGAATGCCCTACTCCAAATGCGTCATATTCGCTTTCTGAACGCTTTGGGAAACCGGAAACTCCTTTGTATTTCCGATTTGTATGAAAATTATCGCGTCTCCCGGTAAGAATTTTATGGCCATAAGCCTGATGGCCAACATCCCATACAATTTTGTCTTCCGGGGCATTGTACACATAATGAAGCGCAGTAGTCAGTTCTACTACTCCTAAACTAGCACCAAAGTGCCCTCCGTATACAGAAACTATGTCAATAATAAACTCTCTGAGTTCGTCGCAAACATCCCGAAGCTGCTCTGGAGCCAACTTCTTTAGATCAGCAGGCGAATCAATTTCTGCTAAAAGAGGACCTGGAACCGGAAGCTTATTTTGTATGGACATGGTACTTACCGAAAATCTTTATTTAGTATCGTTCACTTCTTCTATACGAAGTTCAGCCTGTTGAAGGATTTCGGTACAAAATTTTGAAAGCTGAATCCCTTCTTCATAGAGTTTAACTGATTCTTCAAGTGTAACTTCGTCTTTTTCCAATTGCTGAACTATTGTTTCCAATTTTTCTAAAGCTTCTTCAAAGCTTGGTCGTTCCTTTTCTTCCATTAGAATCGTTGATGGTATAAGCGCCCCGATTACAAATTTGTTCCTGAAAATATCGTTTTTTAATGAGAACTCCATTTCACAAAAAAAGGCGGTGGATGTCATCCACCGCCTTTTGGCTTTGTAACTAACTAATCTTGGAGTTTAAAAGTCTTTTAGAAATAGCTTAATCTAACTGATCCGCCTGAGGTTTTTGCAGAAAGCTTGGTTCCTCCACCATTCAAGGTTCCTTCCATGTCATTTTTATCTAGCTCGCCTTTAAAGTTTGCTAAGTCGGCACGAACCCTATTTCCACCAAGGTCTACATCAAAACCATTATCCTTTGGGACCTTGATACTAATACTTCCACCCGAAGTTCGAAGCTCGATGAAATCGTCAGGATCAACTATTTCAGCATCAATCGAACCACCGCTGGTTTTTGCTTCTACATTTCCAGCAATATTATAAAGGGTGATGCTACCGCCACTGGTTCTGGCATTAATTCCACCAGTTACATCAGAGGCACGGATTCTGCCACCACTAGTATTGGCATCAACACTTCCTTCTACTTCTTCAATAGTTATACTTCCGCCAGAAGTCTTGAGATTGATATCTCCGTTAATTCTTTCAGCTGTCATACTTCCACCACTGGTTCTTGCTAATTGATCACCTTGCAAGTCACTCATAGTAATACTTCCACCTGAAGTTCTTAAATCCGTTTTAGATCGTTCCGGAGCGTATACCTTGAAGGAAATACTCAGATTGTCTCCTCTCCAGTTCCCCCAATTTTTATTTTCTCTTTCCGCGATGGCATATACTGTATTCCCTTCCTTCTCGATAGTAATCTCCCAATCATCCAGGTCTGCTTCTGATGGGGAAAGATAGTCCCCTCTTCGCTTTACATACATTTCAACTTGTACCTGATCAGAATCTGTTCCGATCACCTCTATACTTCCACCTGATGTTTTTACCTCAATATTCGAATTGTCTCGAACTGAAAATTCTTGAGTCATATAGGCTCGTTGTGCAGCACTTTCTTCAACTGCAAAAAAAATCGACAAGGTGAGGATACCTGTCGTTAACAATGGTTTTAATAAATTTGATGTAACCTTCATGGCAATGTTAGTTTGATTAACGGAAAGCCCTTACGCCGACTTTCTCGCTTAGTTTCAGATATTTCTAAGACGCGAATTTTTTTCGAACGTTACCGGGTATTTTCCTTTTAGGTACACAATTCAGTATTCCTTATTTTTTTAAGAATGAAAACTAATTGCACATGAAACTACCTTTTATCCTTGCAAAGCGATTTGTTGCAGGAGAAGATTTTACTGAATCCATACCCAAGGCCAAGTACCTGAATGCCCGGGACCTCAAACTCACATTGGATTTATTAGGCGAAAATGTAACCGACAGAAAAGAAGCAGACGATACTGTAGAAGCCTACATTCAGCTTCTTCAAGGTATAAAAGAACATGACCTTGTAAGCAGTATTTCTATCAAGCTGACCATGATGGGCTTGGATATTGATCACAATTACTGTCGGGACAATCTGTTTAAATTGCTGGATGTTGCGAAAGAACAAGATCAGTTTGTTCGCATTGACATGGAAGGAAGTGACTACACTCAGATCACTATCGATATTTTTAAGGATGCCCACGAAAAGTATGGAAAACATGTTGGTACTGTAATTCAATCCATGCTTTTCAGAAGTATCGACGATATCAAAGACCTTGCTGAAATGGGAGCTGATATTCGATTGGTAAAAGGAGCATATAAAGAACCGGATTCTATTGCATATCAAGATATGCCAGCAATTAGAAAGGCTTATAAAGAATGCGCCAAAATTCTATTAGAAAAGACCCCTTTTCCTCGTTTTGGAACTCATGATGATGAGCTCATAAACTGGGTAAGAGACTATACAGCTGAAGAAAACATTCCTAAAGATCGATTCGAGTTTCAAATGCTTTACGGTCTTAGAGAACAAACAATGGTTGATTTCACTAAGCTGGGCTATCGCTCAAGAGTGTATGTTCCTTATGGCACTGACTGGTTCCCATATTTCAGTAGAAGGCTCATGGAACGCAAAGAAAATGTGTTCTTTGTAGTGAGTGCAATGTTCAAGAAATAGCCTGGATTTTTTTGCGGACATATCAAATCATGTCTATCTGATCGGAGTAATGTTCATTATAGCGAGAGTTATGCACTTTATATTCCCCTATAAATATGAACAGATTATGCCTGACTACATTCCCAATCATAAAGCGATGGTATTTTGGAGTGGGATATTTGAGATTGCAGGAGGCATTGGAATAATGATTCCATTATTGAAGACAATCTCCGGTTATGGGCTCATCATACTTTTAGTAGCCGTTTTTCCGGTACATATTGATATGTTTAGAAAGGCTATGGCAAAAAAGCCTGTTTCTTTATTTTCTCTGTTCACCCTCGTTCGCATTCCCATTCAGTTTTGGTTAATGTATTGGGTCTATGCTTCAATAACCCTTTAGTATTGTTGAAAAAAGCAGCCAGCTATCTACTACCTGTAATTATTGGATGTATATTCATCCCCATACCTTTGGTGGGCGATTTTCACTTCGAGTCTGCAATGATAGCAGCAATTACCGGAGCTTTCTGGGCTGGAATTACCACCTCACGTACTAGCTTAAAAAAGGATTCTGAGGTTATTATAAAGATAACTATGAGAGTCGCTTTATTTGGGCTTCCATTATTAGTCTTCTCTCTGATTACCTCATGTCTTTCTGCTAACGGTGCCTTATTCTGGATACTCATTCCTTTTCCAGCCATTCTTTTTGGCGCTGCCATAGGGAGGTTTTTTAGAAAACTGGTAGCTCCCTTTCCTGCTGTTCTTACCGTACTCACATTACTATTTATATCACTTGGGGTACTTTTAATCGAATTTCTGACATTACCCCAGGTATACTATTTCAATCATATTTGGGGACATTGGCCTGGCCCTATTTATGATGAAACTGTTCAGGTTTCTTCCAGCCTTTTTTATTTCCGGGGAATTACTCTGCTTTGGGTGTTACTACTCTGGGCCTTGACCGATTGGAAAAAATCTGCTCTTCCCAAAGTGCTCTCGGGAATTTCTATAGTCGGACTTTGCGTTGGATATATTTTTCTTTCAGAATTTGGAATCGTCTCTCCAAGAAGCGATCTGCAGCAAAAACTCTCCTATCATTATCAAACTGAGCATTTCCACTTATTTGCAGATGAGGAGCACTTTTCTGACGAAGACCTAGAATTTTGGGCTTTGAAGCACGAATTCTACTTCGATCAGATTGTTGATCAATTAGACGTTGACTGGCCTGAAGGTCGAATGATTGAAAGTTATTTATATGCTAATGCCTGGCAAAAGAAAGAACTGGTAGGAGCAAAATTTACAAGCTATGTACCCATCTGGCTTGAACAAGATCAACTTCACATTGCTGAAGAGCATCTTGAATATGTTTTATTACATGAACTAGTACATGTAATTTCAAAACAATTTGGAAACGACTTTTTCAATGGAAGCTGGAGTATTGGACTCATTGAAGGGCTAGCTGAAGCAATTGCGAAGGATGCTTCATCAGAATCTACCCTTGATCAGATTATGGCAGCAAAAGATCGTTACCCCACCGCTGAGGAAATGGAATCTGCACTGTCATTGCTTGGGTTTTATGCCGATGCCGGAGCTATTAGTTATACAACCAGTGGTTCTTTTGTTAAATATTTACTTGAGAATTACCCGGTTTCTAATTTTAAGCAGGCCTATAAAACCACAGATATTGAATCGGCTTATAATACATCATTTGATAATTTGGTAGAAGGATGGCATGCTTCCTTACCGGACCTGGAAATCGATTCTGTGGACCAGCGTGCTTCAAATCGGATATTTAGTCAGCAATCCATTTTTCAGAGGCCCTGCCCGCACTCGCTCACCGAAACTCAGAAGCTATGGGATGATTTACAATACTATAGAATTACCAATCAGAAAGAACTGGAAGAAATTACCCTGCGTGTTCTTTTTGAGCTCAATCCCGAGAACCTGATAATCAAACGAGAATGGGCTAGAAATAAGTTAGAATCGTTAGATGCCGAGCAAGTTGAATTATCTATCGCTGTGGATGATCCTGATCCTGTCTTACAGATATTTAAAGCAGATGCTTTTGCTCTTCTACAAAAATGGGATCAAGCTTTTGCCCAATTAGAAATAACAAGAGGAGTATTGCCCGAATCCATCCCAAGAACCTTCACATACTCTTTTGAAACGCGCAGCGATACTCTGCTGTGGAAATCATTTACTAATGCGCGGTATAAGAATATTTATCCGTCTCCGGATGAAGCAGAAACTTATAATTCAACCAATACCCTTATCCTGAACGAGCTCTTAATCGAAGAACGTTTTGATGAAATAATTTCAAGTTATGCCGCGGTATTAATCAACCAAGAAATACGTGAAGATTGGTTTGATATATATATCCAATTGATTGATCAACTTATTTACATGAGTGAATTTGAGCTCGCATCTCAATGGATTGAAAAAGTAAACGAGCTTGAGCTTCGCCCGCGATATAAGGAGCGACTAGATGAACAACAATACTGGTTTGATTTTATGATTGTCCGCCAATAGTTTACACCATATCCATTACTTAGAATAATTTCAACGATACTACCATGAAAGCACTTTTATTGTTAATAGCTCTTTTATTTATAGCGCTACCCTCATTTGCTCAGGATTCCACTTCCACCCAAAAACCTGAAACTTTTGATTATGAATGGGCTGGTGAGAAGTACACAATGCAAAAGTACTTCATTGTTTTTCTGAAGAGCGGACCTAACCGCAGCCAAAGTGAAGAAGAAGCTTCTGAATTACAAAATGCTCACCTTGCTTACTTAGGAGGACTATACGAGCAAGGTATCATCAACTTGAATGGCCCAACCGGTGGCGAAGGCGATATAAGAGGCTTTTCGGTATATAACGTTGCCACTATAGAGAAGGCTCTGGAGTATGCTAAAGCCGATCCTATGGTAAAAGCCGGGCGGCTTGTTGTAGAAGCTCACCCCTGGTGGTTAGCCCAAGGATCAGGAGTAAAGTAATTCTTGGTTATAATTAAATAAGTAGATAGGTTTGCCACCCATCATATCCAATGTATTTTGATGTCTAAACCAGCATTTATCCCCTTAGATTCTTACACAGAATATCCTGCCGAGGAAATGAAGCAAAGAGCTACTGAGTTTTATGAACTACTCAGAAAGCGTCGTACTATACGAGAATTTTCTGACCAACCTGTAGAAAGAGAGGTTATTGAAAAGTGTCTGCTAGCGGCCGGAACCGCTCCTAATGGAGCTAATAAGCAACCATGGCATTTCGCCGTAATCTCCGACCCGGAGATAAAAAAGCAAATCAAAGAAGCTGCAGAAGAAGAAGAACGAGAATTTTACCATCGAAGAGCACCGCAAGACTGGCTGGACGATCTTTATCCTTTTGGTACTGATGAACACAAACCCTTTCTTGAAACTGCTCCCTATTTGATTGGTATTTTCGCACAAAGCTATCACTTGAATGAAGATGGTGAACGAAGTAAACATTATTATGTGAAGGAGTCCGTAGGTATTGCAACGGGGATGCTTATAACGGCACTTCATCATGCCGGCTTAGCTACTCTCACTCACACACCTAGCCCTATGGGCTTTTTAAATGAGATTATGAAACGACCGTCCCATGAAAAACCATTTCTTCTTTTAGTTGTTGGTTATCCAAAAGATGGTGTTCAAGTACCAGATATTACTAAAAAGTCGTTAAGTGAAATTTCTTCTTTCTTATAGTTATTACTTCACTTAAATTTCATCCATTAAAAAATTTTTTCATTAGCAGATCATAATGATAGTTTATAATTTTGTTTTATAAGTTTTACTGACATAGATAATCCTAAAACCTGTTAGGGTAGATATAAGTTTTAGGAAATTTTTTGCGGGTATTAGTTTAGCATCTCATCATTCTGAGTAGATCAAAGCAATGCCCTGACCTCATAAAAGTTTATAACTGAATAGAGAAAAAGGCCCTGCTTTGATCGGCAGGGCTTTTTTTATTTCTGTAGTTTTGGAACATGAGCGAAGCCCCTAAAAAGCCCAACGCATTTAAACGAGCCGTTATAGAATGGAGCATTATTCTTGGTGTTTTTGGTGTTCTGTATTTCACCGGATATCACACCGAGGTAATTGGAGGTTTGCAAAGAGTTCTTCTTTCTACCGGAATTCTCCAGCCTAAAACATCTATTGATGAAACGGAGATTCGAGCTGCTCAATTTAATATGCCCCTTATTGATCTTGATGGAAATCAAACCTCTCTCAGGGATTATCAAGGCAAAACCATCTTCTTAAACTTCTGGGCTACCTGGTGCCCTCCTTGTATTGCTGAAATGCCCAATATCCAAAAGCTTTATGAACAGCTGCAGGATAACTCTGATATCGTATTCGTAATGCTTTCTCTCGATGAAGATCCCGAAAAAGCGCGAGCGTATATGGAAAGAAAGGAATTTACAATGCCCGTTTACTTCCTTATCGGGCGAAAACCGGGCACCTACGATAGCTCTGTAGTACCTACAACCTATGTCATTTCTCCCGAAGGTAATATTGTGATGGAAAAAAAGGGAATGGCCAAGTATAACACTGAAGCTTTCCGTAGCTTCCTCACCTCATTTTAAGAAAGGCTTATGGAAAAAGTAATTGCTGGTATTCAACAGATTGGTATAGGTAATACAGATGTAGAAAAAACCACCGAGTGGTACCGAAAATATTTTGGTATGGATATCAAAGTATTTGATGACGCTGCCACGGCTAATCTCATGCTCCCATATACGGGTGGAAAACCTCATGATCGCCGAGCTATACTCACGTTAAGTATGCGTGGTGGTGGCGGTTTTGAAATCTGGCAATATACCAGTAGAACTCCCCAACCTTGCAGCTTCGATATTATGATCGGCGACCTGGGCATCAACGCAGCCAAGATCAAATCTATTAATGTAGAAGAGACTTACGAGCAATTTAATATGGCTGGTCTTAAAGTGATCACATCTTTAAAAGAAAACCCTGCAGGTGATTTACATTTTTATGTAGAAGACCTTCATGGGAATATTTTCGAAGTGGTAAAAGGGCTTGGCTGGTTTAAAAAAAGAGAACAAAAAACTACGGGTGGAGTTTCAGGAGCATTGATCGGTTCGACTGATATCGAGAAGTCTCGAACCCTATACTCAGATATTCTTGGTTATGATGAAGTAGTTTATGATGAGTCCGAGAAATTCGAAGATCTTCAAGGCCTTCCGGGCGGAGATCAAACATACCGCCGGATTCTTTTACGACATAGCTCTCCAAGACAAGGGGGTTTTAGCAAACTATTTGGCCCCACCGAAATTGAACTTATCCAGTCTTTGGATGAGAAAAGAACTCCCAGCCTGATTTTTGAAGACCGTTATTGGGGAGATCTTGGGTTTATTCACCTTTGCTTTGATGTACAAGGCATGGACGCACTAAAAGAAGAGTGTGAACAAGCTGGTTTTCCCTTTACCGTAGACAGCGCCGATAGTTTTGATATGGGAGAAGCGGCAGGACGCTTTACTTACATCGAAGACCCTGACGGAACACTCATAGAGTTTGTGGAAACTCATAAAGTACCTATCGCTAAAAAATTAGGCCTCTTTGTTGATATGACCAAAAGAGACCCAAAGAAAGATTTACCTAAGTGGATGCTAAGCGCATTAAGCCTTAGCCGAATGAAGGATTAGCAGCTATACGGACTTTTTAATACGGTTCTTACCCATCTGTTTTTGGAACTTCCAGTGGTTCGCTTCCTTGTAACACATCTTTTTCTTCGGGATCTAACGGAGCAATAAAATGCTTGTTGGTATGGTCCTCAAAGCCAAGTTGGTACGTCATTCCCTCCTTAAACATTTGAATCCTTCCGTTTAGCTTCTCATTCTGCAGAATCAGGTTAGATTGCCCTGTTTCTCCATCATTTACATTCGCTGCGATACTTATAACCCCAGGCATGGTTTCTTCAATTCTATTTATTTGAAGAGTGTATTCCGTACCATCGCTAAGAGTAATTAAAAAACTATCCCCTTGATTTGACTTGGAAAGCGCCTGGATATCTACTTCAACAAATAAACTGGCCTTATTTACTTCATCACTTTCAATAAATTCTTTTATTGGTTCTTCCTGGGTTTCTGGTTGTTCCTTTTGAGAACAACCCATTCCCATCATTAGAAGAAGACTCAAACAAGTAGTTAGCAGCTTTTTGTACATAATTATTTGATAAGAGCCATTTGCCTGGTGATTACTTCCCTTGCGGTTTGTAAACGGTAGATATAAATACCACTTGATAAGTTAGTTGCATCAAAAAGCACATCGAATTCACCTGCTTGTTGAACACCCTCAAATAAAGTAGCCACTTTTTGTCCCTGAATATTGTAAACCGCCAAGCTGATCTCTCCCGGGTTTGTCAGACTGTATGAGATCGTCGTCTGAGGATTAAACGGATTCGGGAAATTCTGACTAAGTGAGATTTCGGTAGGAGCGTCACCTGGCTCATTAGAAACTACATTGGCAACAGTAAGGGTAATTGGAACGGAATATTCCTGATTCTGAGGATCATTAGTTCGTACCCTCATCGATGATGTATAAGTTCCAGCAGAAACGCCCACGGTCGTAAACTGTAATGTTGTTGAGGAAGAGCCTCCTTCAACCGCAAACCCTGTTTGTTCAGTTAAATTTAGCCATGGGTAGGGGGCGCTTATCTTTCTTATCTCGATATCATCAAGATCAAAATTAGAACCAACAACCTGGCTTCTGTTTAATACAACCATTTCGCCGGGACTGAAACCTCCTACATAACCATTGTTTGCAATGGTTACCCCATTAAGCAGATAATTGATTTCCTGGTCATCAGGATTTACTACCATTGTTAGCTCGTAGTACTGATTCGCATTTATTACAGAACCCGTACCAAAGAAGCTTACTCCGCCGCTCTCGTTTTCATCCGCTGCAAATAAAGTCCCTTGAGCTATGATAGCTCCGGCTGTAAACTCTCCATTATTCGCATCTGTAATGTATATGTCGTAAACATCACTGGTAGTTGATACCGAGAAGTTTACTGTAATTTCGTATTCACCAAATAGTTGGTAACCAAAGAATGGAGCACTAATAAAACGAGTATTCTCCGTTCCATCTCCGTTTATTCTTAGATGATTACTTCCCGTATTCGGATTATTGGTTGAGATATCAAACTCGTCCCCTGATGTAGATCTCCATTCCTGAATGCCACCAAAAGTTCCGCTAAAGAAACCATCTCCACCTTCGAAAGATGTAGAGTAAATGGTTTCCTCTGCTACGCTTTTTGACTTCGCGTTTAATAATCCGGAATAATTAGCCGGAGCAGAAATAACTCTGGTAAAGTCGGCCGGAGCAATAGTTTGTCCTGTATTTTTAGCTCTTTTGAACTGTGAATCAAATCGGAAATCTATATCCCAAACCAATAAGCTTTGCCCACTGTTTGAAACCTCATACGGTATGTTCTGATTTTCTTCTCTATTCATTTGAATAGAAATAGTATTCGCTGATACATCAGCCGAAGGGGACTCAGTATTGCTGGTTCTGTATTTAGAGATAGTGCGCTTAATAAGCCTCATGCTTCTCACATTATCGGCAGGAAACTGGCTACTACTTGAACCCGTTGCTGACCCCAAATAGATAATATTCGGACTGGAGAAATACGGAGCTTCTTGCTGACCATTATCCGAATACGACATTACCGTATGGTAACTAGCCGTAGTATTTTGATACCCCACTGAGTACTGGAATAACCCCCCGCCTTCATCGGCTGCTGACGAAGATTGAGTTCTGGAGTGTGAATTCCCCATATTATGACCAATTTCGTGCATCAGGGTATAAGTATCCGCCACTTGCTGAACCCGGTTTAAATTAAAGGCGAAATAAGGATCTCCGCCTGTACTTCCTAGTCTCCAGCCTAAACCTCCGGTGTCACTAATAAGCGCAAGAAGCGCCACCACATCTGCTCCGGAGTTATCCCTGATAGAGTGAACTTCTTCCAAAAAGCCATTATGCCCATCACCCGGATCAAAAACCGGGTCACTGTCATTTTGTGTAAGCCTTGATAATCTTTCTTCCGAACCTACTCCATCTGTTTCTTCATTGTAGGTGGTTTTAGTGGTATTCACCAATCGTAGATCAATGTTTGTTCCGCTATTATCTAAGGCTGTTTGTGAGAGATTTACAGCTTGAGCAATCACTGCTTCAATAGTTCCAAACCCTGTTGTTCCTGCCCAGTCTTCTGATGCTTGGGTATATACAATCATTAAATCAATAGCTACGCTATCATCTTCTGTAGAAACTAATGGTGCAGCTGAACTAACAGGATTATTAGTTGTTTTATGGTGAATGTGGGGGGTAGGGATCAATTCATCAGAATGATCAACACCACAAGCTAGTTTGTGTTCTACCCGCTCATTTCGGGGAGAAACAAAATTCTTTGATTTAGCCAAATCATAATTAAAATAGGCCGGTTTCCCGCCTTCGGTGTAGTAAATCCCGTTTAATTTTTCCTCTGAATAGGTGAACGCAAAAATCTGCCCTGGTTCACCAACTTTATGTGCCCTTATCGAAACAGTTCCGGGCATATACACTTCCCTGGCAAGCACTACCAGGCGATCGGTTTCACCAGTGGCCAAAGTAACATCTAAAAGTGCTCCCCGATCGAATTCCGGGTTTTCAAAAATTGAGCTATTAAGCTGGAAATAGCTGGTTTCGCTACCAGATTTTGCTTTTTCCAACTCTTGAACATCAAATTGATTTAAAGAAAAAACAGGTTGGCTTTGCGCGTTAGCTAATTGGATGTGCCCTAAACTGATAATACCGATTATGAATACTGATAGTAGCTTTTTCATATGAACTTCTTGATTAAATGAATTGCCCAATATCTAAAACTCGAAGGTAAAAAAGATATTTTTTTGACAGGGCGCTTTAAATCCTAATAAAACTACCTTCCCTTCAAAAGCCCCGTCAAATTCAGTTTATGGATAGGAATTAAGTAGCTGGATAATAACTCGTCTTTATGGATCCCCAATAACCCTGTTCCCCGAAAATCTACCAGGCATACTTTTTCTTCGGCCTGCACAATTTCACCAATGCCGTAAAATTCCGGGCTAGGTCCGTAGTACACTAAATCCCCTTTATTGAGCTCATTATTTGCCCTGCGGTGATAGGGTAAAATAACCGGAAGCAGATCTAGTCGATATGGAAGTCTTCGTTTCCCATTAAGGGGCATTACTTATTCCTCTCAGTATTTCTCTTGTTGAATCGCTTTTATGTTTTATTGTTATCCAAACGGAATGTTCGGGGAGTAAATTTTTAATTTTTTCCGGCCATTCCACAATGGAAATGCCGTCCCCATAAAAATAGTCTTCAGCACCAATTTCAAGTGCTTCCTGAATATTTTTTAAACGATAACAATCAAAATGAAAAATCGGAAGTTCCCCGTCATATTCATTTATCAAGGTAAACGTAGGCGACTGAACCTTACTTTCATCAACACCAAAATAAGAGGCAATACCCTTGGTGAAGTGTGTTTTTCCGGCACCTAAATCACCGGTGAGGCATACCACATCCCCTCTTTTTAACTCTTTGGCTAATTGTACCCCGTGTTGAATAGTATCTTGAACTGATGTACTAAGCATTCCCTTTAGGAGTGAGGGTAGCAACCGGAAGAATCATTTCTTCCATCGAAGCACCCCCATGTTGAAATGAATCTTTATAACGGTTTTGGTACTTATGATAATTGGTTGGATACACGAAGTAGTAATCTTCTTTGGCAATCAGGTAATCGTTCACTTTGCCCAGATAGGGAAGCTTATATTCTTTTGCATTACTGATTTGTATTACCGCCTGATCTTCTACAGCATTTAGATTTCTACCATACTTATACCTGAGACTAGTTGCCGTATCTCGATCGCCATAAACTTTTGTATCTCTTAGCGACCTTACCGACCCATGGTCGGTTGTTACTACTACTGTAACATTTTCGTCTGCTAATTCCTTAAACATTTGTAGTAGCGATGAATGCTGAAACCAGGCTTCGGTAATCGCCCTAAAGGCAGAAACATCAGGAGCAAGTTCTTTTATTACATCCGAATCGGATCGAGAATGCACTAGCGTATCTACAAAATTGAATACAAAGGCAGCAAGTTTCGATTGAGAAAAACTCTTCATCTTCCCTGCTATCTGCCGGCCATCTTCTGCGTTGAGAATTTTTTCGTATTTAAAATTGATGTCTATTCCCGCTCGTTCTAACTGCTTTTTCAGAAGCTCTTCTTCATGACGGTTTAATGAGCTTTCGTCCTGACCCTGATCCCAAAGCTTGGGATACATCTCCGAAATCTCCAGCGGTGAAACCCCTGCAAAAATTGCGTTCCTGGAAAATGGAGTGGCTGTGGGTAAAATCGAATAGTAGAAATCCGTGCTTATATCGAACATCTTAGCTAAGTAAGGCTCAAAAACAAGCCACTGATCATAGCGCATGCAATCGATAAGAAAGAACATGGTTTTCTTTCCTTCTTTCAGGTGCGGAAACACATAGTTTTTGAAAATCTGTGGCGAAACAATTGGGTTATCCTCGTTGCGATCCAGCCAGTTCACATATTCCCGTTCTATGAACTTCCCAAATTCACGGTTGGCATCTACAAACTGTGTATCCAATACTTCTTTTAATGCTTCATCCCCCTCATCCAGATCTATATGCCACTTTGTTAGTTCTTTATAAATCTCGATCCATTCTTTCCAGTTTGTATTTGGATGAATCAGAGAAGAAATACGACCAAAATCCTTTAGGTAAGATTGAGCTGATTTTTCGGATTGAAGCCTGGAGCGTTCCAGAATGCGCTTTACCGTGAGCAGGATTTGGTTTGGATTAACCGGCTTTATGAGGTAGTCAGAGATTTTTGCTCCGATAGCGTCTTCCATAATAGACTCTTCTTCACTCTTTGTAATCATTACAACCGGAAGCAATGGCTGTGCGGCTTTGATTACCTCGAGTGTTTGAAGTCCATCCATACCTGGCATTTGTTCATCAAGGAAGACAATATCAAAAGCTTTTTCCTGGATCATAGATACTGCATCCTCTCCGTTGGTCACAGGAGTAATTTCAAAGTCTTTCTTTTCTAAAAAGAGTATATGCGATTGCAGCTGATCAATTTCGTCGTCAGCCCAAAGAATTGATGGCATTCTTAGTAAAAGTTTTAATTAACGGTAATAAAGATAAAGTGAGTTCGGGATAAAATCTGTTTAATACAGTTACCGTGGTTTTAAAGTCATTCCTACGAAGGCAGGAATCTAGATTCCGGGCATACGCCACGGAATGACTAAACGGGGCTTTCTGTGGATATCTTATCTCAAAATCACATGAAAATAGTAACTATTTGCCCAGCTGTATCATTAATTATCATTTTCTATTATCAGAAAAGGTTTAATCTTTTCAAGGGTTTTATCTCCAATCCCTTTTACGTTTACCAACTCCTCAACGGAAGTAAATGGTCCATTAGTTTCCCGGTATTCAATTATTCTTTGTGCGTAGCTTTTTCCTATTCCCGGAAGGCTTTCTAATTCTTGTAGAGTTGCAGTATTTAAGTTTATAGATGCTAACTTTATCTCTATTCCTGATAATTGTTGTGCAATAATTAAAGAGTCGGAAGGGGAGTATTTTTCCAACTGACCAGCTTCTTTCTGACCTATTAATGCGGTTTTCCGTTCGAACTCCTCCAGAATTTGAGCATGATTCTCAGGGGGAGGAACAACTTTTTCCTTAATAAGTATTTGAATAACTGACAGAAGTACTATCACAAGGATGAGGGAAGAAACAGTAACTCTCTCAGTATGAGTGATATTTAGCTTATCAACCCAAAAAAACCAGGATCGTCTAAATTTATCTTTATCCATAAGAGCAAGATATTGCTTGCTCAATTAGAATATAATTTCATTCTTTGTCAACTTGTTTTCCTTGGAAGGAAATGGGATGTTTGGGCGGATACTCCTATGAGCAAAACGCATTATTTCACATATAATGATCAGCGTATCGCCTTTGAGGTAGAGGGCCAGGGCAAAGCTTTACTTATTCTCCATGGATGGGGAAGCAGTCGGCGGGCAATGATGCCCATTGCCAAAAGCCTTGCTTCAATTCGGTCTTGTTATGTGTTGGATCTGCCAGGGTTCGGAGAATCTAATGACCCATCAGAAGCCTGGGCAATAGATGATTATGCCGATGCTGTTCAGGCTTTCATCGAAAAACTCCCTGATGATCATATAGATGTATTAGTGCACTCTTTTGGGGGAAGAATTATGCTCAAGCTCCTTACCCGTCCAAAAGGAAAGCAAATCATCCAAAAAGTATTGATAACTGGTGGAGCTGGTATGAAGCCCCAACGCTCCTGGCAGTATTACTTCAGGAAGTACACCGCCAAAACCCTGAAAGCTCCTTTTATGATTCTACCAAATCCGCTTCGAGAAAAAGCTTTGGGTTGGCTTAGAGGTACGGGTGTATGGAAAAGCCTTGGGTCAAGTGATTATTCCAAGCTTTCTGGGGTAATGAGAGAAACCTTCGTAAAATCAGTTAATGAATACCTGGAAGATTACCTGCCTGAGATCTCTCATGAAACCCTTCTACTTTGGGGAAGAAATGATGACGCCACTCCCATCTATCAGGCAGAAAGGATTGAAAAAGGTGTTGAAAATGCAGCTCTGGTAGTTATTGAAGATGCCGGGCATTATGCGTTCCTGGATAAGCCCAAGCAGTTTGCTTCAATTGCTACTGCTTTTTTTGAAGCGTAAAAGAAATGAAAAATTAAAGATGAAAAATGAGAGTCATCATCTTTAATTTTGAATTTTTAATTCGTAGATAACATCTAATTCTTCAATTCTCAGCCCTGTACTCACCAGGCTAATCCCCAAATTCTGAGTAGTAGTACTGCTCTCATCGCCATCCTTTCCATAAATAGGATCATCAATGATGGGATAACCCCATTCAGCTAAATGTAATCGTATTTGATGGGTTCGACCAGTTTCTGGTATGCATTTAATAACGGCTGAATCCTCATCCTTAGAAATCACTTCGAAATGAGTTACGGCTTCTTTAGAGCCTTCAAGATCATAGCCTGTTTCAAAAACAAAGCCCTGTTTCCTTCTAATAGGCGTATCAATAGTGATGGTCTTTTCTTTTGGAGTACCGCTCACTTGTGCCAAATATCCCTTTGCAACTTTTCCCTCCGAGAAGCATTGCATTACTTTTTTTGCAAAGCCTTTTGATTTTGCAAAAAGCACGATACCTGAGGTAACCGCATCCAGGCGATGAGTGATTCTTAAATCCTCATATCCCATTTTCTTTAAAATTTCGGAAAGACTGTTCTTGAAATATCTGCCCCCCGGATGCATAGGCATGGGCGCCGGTTTAAACACAATCAGATAATCTTCTGTCTCCTCTAGAATTTCGATTTCATCGGGAATTGAAGGCTCTATTACTTTAGGATTATGATGGTAGATCATATCTGTTTCTAAAAGAATATGATCCGGATCGTTTTTCTGTTCTTGAACCCAAACCCTCCCTGAACTTATTCGCTGTTTCCATTCCTTAGCTGGGTAAAATGGAAATTTGGTGGTCATGAGGTGAAGTAACGAGGTGCCTACAAACTCGGTATCTACCCCAAACTCATGCGTAATTGGATAGGGCTCAACTAAGCGAACTTTCCTACTAAGCTGGTTCTTCGTCCTGAAGAGTTCTTTGCTTAAAATCGTCTCCAAAGTAGTTGTACCATTTTCGGAAAGGTTTAAAGGCATTTTCAGGATCGAAAGGCCTTTTATATTCACTTTTCTTGCACTCTTCACTGCAGCAACCCTCCATGATGTGGGCTCCTTCCTCAGAGCAAACAAAGAGCTTGTTACACTCCATATTCGCACAGTTCACATAGGTATCGGCAGGTTTACCTGTGATTTCGCAATGTGCTATTGGTGCCAGGTCATTAGGGTTTACCGGAATAATCAGGCGGTCATCAAAAACAAAGCATTTTCCCTCAAAATGAGCCCCATCCTCTTCTTTAGCGTAGTTGAGAATACCTCCATGAAGCTGATTCACATCTTCCCAACCTTGCTCCTTCATCAGGACTGAGAATTTCTCGCAACGGATACCCCCTGTGCAATACATAAGCACCTTTTTATCCTTTGGGATCTCAGCGCCAGCCAGCCAGTCCGGGAAATCATAGAAATTGTCCAGATCAGGGGTAATTGCTCCTTTAAAATGCCCCACTTTAGATTCATAATTGTTCCGAACATCAATCATCACATAGTCATCTCCTGATTCCATAACCTGTCTCCACTCTGCAGGCTGTAAATGAGCCCCCCCTCTTACAGGATCAACCCCATCCATATGAAGAGAAACTATCTCCTCTCTTACTTTGCAAATCAGCTTTGCAAAAGGAATATATTCGCTTTCATCTTCCTTGAATTCAGTATTCTCAAAACCTGGTAAAGACCACAGGTAATTTTTGTAGGCTTCGATTTGGTCTTTTGTGCCAGCAGCCGTTCCGTTTATCCCTTCCGAAGAAATATAAATTCGGCCTTTGAGTCCCAATTCTTTGCAGAATTTCTTATGCTGAGCACTAAATGTATCGGGACTATCGATTTGACTAAAATTGTAATAAAGAATAACCTGGTACATCTTTAGAAATAGATTACACGATGTTGCTTTTTTTTCCGTTAAAAGAAACATCAAATTTAAGGAAAATCATTGAAAAAGAGGGGTTCATAATTGATGCGCACCATGTTAAAAGCCAGCACACTTTTAGTTGCAGTATTTTTCGCTTTTTCAGCTACTGCTCAAGAAACTCATAATCACCATCTCGAAATGCTGGAAGAATATTACTCCGGTAAGATTACTGCTGATGAGGCGGTTTCTAAACAGCTTGAGGTTTATAGAGAAGCTCAAGCACAAAGAACGCTGTTGAAATGCATTACTCCGCTAAACGTGTTTGTGCATAAGAATAAAGGCTCTCTTTCTGCTGAAACGCTTAATGATTTTGAACAAACTATCGGAAGTACTTCTTTGCAATCGGCAGCAACATATATTTCTGAATCCGGAAAATTTGAAATTAACTATGAAGTGGTTGGAAGCGACGCTGTTCCTCCTGCTGATAATAATGATAACTCGATACCCGATTATGTAGAGTGGGTAGCTGAAGCAGCTGACTTTTCCTATGAACATGAAATTGAGACGCTCGGATTTACTGATCCTATCCCTAATGGAAGCAGCTATAAGGTATTTATCAGAGATTTAGGCGCTTATGGACTAACCCGTACCAGTGCTTCAGATCCCGGGGGTACGGTAATTGAAATTGAAAATGATTTCGTTGGATTTCCTCCAAACGATGACCCTGAAGGAGATCAGAAAGGAGCGATAAAAGTAACAATGGCTCACGAGTTTAAGCATTCCATACAATTTACTCAGACGGGCTGGAGTGGCGATTCGGATCGATGGGTTGAAATGGACGCTACATTATTGGAAGAGGTCGTTTATGACCAGGTAAACGACTACTACAATTATATTTCAGGTTTTGGAAGTGATCTCTTTAGTAGTGCTTCTACTACTCTTATTCCAGGTTCTTATGAGGATATTACGTGGTCACTTTACTTTCATGAAAAGTATGGCGAGCTATTTTGGACCGATGTTTGGAGCCGAATTGAAAACAATGTTTCTTTGCCCTTACTAACTGCTGTAGATCAAGAACTTGTAAGCATGGGAGAGAGTTACCTGGAATCAGTGTTAGAATCTTATATGTGGCATTTTGCTTCCGGCCCAAGTCATACAGCCAGCGGCTTTGGTTTTGATGAAGCCAGTAATTACCCGGGGCCAACCCTTACTCAAACCTTTAACGGATTGTTTACTGAGCTAAGTAACGAGTTTCAAAATGCACGATTCTCAGCCAAGTACTTTTTACTAAACCCAAATACTGACTCTGAAGGAAAACTTCGATTAAATTTGAATGTATCGTCCTCTGACATCCAGATTGGGCTTTTGATTTACAGTAATTCGGATAATACTGTTGAACCATATTATGTAACCGCCCCTACTGCTAATAATACTGTTGAAGTAAATACAGACTTCGACTGGAATACCATTGAGAAGGTGGGCATTGTCGTTGTAAATACGGATCAGGTTTCCCCCCAAACTTTTACCTTTTCAATCTCTGATTATATCTCTTCGGGTATCGACACAAGTGAAATCCCTGGCGCTATTGAACTTAGTCAAAACTACCCGAACCCTTTCAATCCAAATACTAACATCCGGGTGACTACTCCTCAAGCCGAAAGGGTTACGCTAAAAGTTTATGATTATATGGGCAGGGAAATACAAACCTTGTTTGATGGAAACCTAAACCAGGGTACTCATAATTTCTTATTTGATGCTTCTCAACTTTCGTCTGGAGTATATTTTTATCGATTGGTAAGTGACGCCGGAAGCATTTCCAAAACAATGACCCTCCTGAAATAATGAGAGTCTAACGATGAATAAGCTTGAATGAGGTAACTTTTTTGCCACAAAAGCTCAAAACACTAGCGCTTAGTTATTCAGTGGTTTTGTGGCTCTCTACAGTCCAGAATATCTAAAAAGACTAATCAATAGAAAGCTCTTTTAATCCTTCGACTATTGGGGTAAAAGAAGAAATATTGAATGAGGTGATAGAAAGCATCCGTAACATCTTGATTTCGGCCAAAGGAGCAGCAAAGGATTTCCAGGCCAAATAGCCTTCTTTAATTGCAAAGTGCTCGGGGTTCTTATCCTCAAGAATAGCCGTGGTTTCTTCAAGATTTAGATCCTGGGTATAGGAAAGGATTGAAGCCAGCAAAATATTCAACATACCATGAACCTTCGATTGTAAAGAATAATTATAGGTCGGGAAAAGAGCGTTATCTATTCCCGAAAATTTTATCGCCACATTTGCATCCCGGGCAAATAAAATCACATCTGCTAAATACTTTTCAGAGGGAACATTCGTGCCGGAACACTTTATTTTTAACCCGGAAAAAAGGTAGTTATTCACTTTCCTTTTCATAATCGACTTATTGTGTACTGCAATAACCTTAGTAATTTTTTTGGTGATGTCTGCATCAAATTCATCGCCAGGCACCTCAAAAAACACCCTATGAGGAAGTAGTCTGGATTCAGCAAAACTACTCACAGCTGCTTCAAGTGCTTTTACTAACTCTTCTGGGTTCATGTTCGCTACACTCTCTGCTGGGAGCTTTAGCTCAAGAATATTAGTACGAACCTCTCCAGGGTATCCGGAGTGTACATTCATGGTTTCCTTTTCAATCCTGTTTATACCATGCTTGAACTCAAATAATGTATGTGCTTCGAGGCCTGAAATACATAGCTCAAGGGGGCCTTTGAGCTGGTCTTTCTTATCTGCGAATGTAGCCATTAATGAAAGCTCCTCTATTGGCATCACAAAACTTGATAGCATCCAGGAATACTTCGAATAGGAAAAATCTACAAATCCTCGCAACGCCTGTTGTAGGCTGAGCTCTGCAGGTGGTTCCAGAGCTGAATAATTTATGGATGATGCGAGTAGTTGTTGGAGTGAGGAAACCATAGGTCAGAAAATACAAATCCACTACTTTTCAAAAAATGTAATCGCACGATTTTGATGTTATTTCTCTGTCAATGTAATTAGATCCAGAATCAATGCGTCTGATATCCTCAACCCTCTTTTTGTTGGTTTGATTTCGTCCTTTTCTATCTCAAAAAGCCCCTCTTTTTCTTTTTGAATAATATACTCCTCTTGTTTTCTATTCAGCGCTATTCCATAGTTAATTTCCAGTTCGCTTCTGGAGATACCTTTAATTGTTCTAAGCCCAAGCATTATTCTCTCTTCAAACAATTCCTGTTGCCCAAGCTCTTCTAATTCATTTTGTTTTTTCCAAGAGTTATTCAAGTAAGAAATTAAATTCTTTTCGTTACTCCATCTTTCAGCCTTTCCGGTTTTGTTATTTCTCCAAAATGAATGTGCTCCCGGTCCAAAGCCTAAATAGTTCTGATGACTCCAGTATGAGGAATTATGTAATGCCTCAAGTCCAGGCTTGGAGAAGTTGCTAACCTCATATTGATGAATACCCTCTTTAAGTAATAAATCCCCTACAAGATCGAAATGTTGTGCTACTTCTTCCTCTTCGGCGGGTATCAACCTTCCTAATTCATACTGTTTCCCCAGCCTTGTTTTAGGCTCAATAGTTAATGAGTAAGCAGAAATATGTGGGGGCTTAAAATCTAAGAGAGTTTGGATATCCTGCTCAAGAGCTTTTAAAGTCTGACCAGGATTTCCGTAAATCAAATCCACGGAAAAAACATCGAATCCGGTCTTGCTGAGCATTTCCAGGCTTTGTAAGGCCTCATCCCTTGTATGAGCTCGATTCATAAACTTCAGCAAAGACGCATCGAAAGTTTGGACACCCATACTCAATCTGTTGATGCCTATGGATTTCAATTCACGCAGGTAATCATGAGTTGCGTCATCCGGATTCAGTTCAAGAGTAAGCTCTTTAAGCTCTGTCCGAAAAGTTTCATGAATAGCTATCAGTATGCGCTCAATTTGTTGGGCTGAAAGTAACGAGGGAGTACCCCCGCCAAGATACACGGTTTGCACTACCTCATCTGCATACTGAGTACCCTGCCTTGATTCAATCTCACGTATGAGTTTCTCGACAAAAGCCTCTTTATTCTCCTGGCGGGTTACGAAATAAAAATCACAGTACGAGCACGCTTGTTTACAAAAAGGGATATGGATATAAAGACCGCTCATCAATTTTTCAATTCTCAATGGTTCAATTTACAATTATCAATGCAAGGCGTTCACATTGTAAATTGATAATTGAAAAATTGATTACTGCTTGTAAAACGGATTGCTTTCATATTCATCCTTCCCCTGAAAAGCCCGGCTATATTTTATATAGTTCTGAGAATACTTTTTTATTGATGCTATTTCTTCTTCTGAAAGTTTTCGTACGGGTTTTGCTGGTGATCCCATATATAAAAAGCCGCTTTGCAGTGTTTTATTTGGCGGAACTAAGGTACCCGCTGCGACGATCACATCCGATTCAATTACGGCTTTATCTAATATGGTAGCGTTTATCCCTATCAACACACGATCATTGACCGTGCAACCATGTACAACAGCCCCATGTCCAATGGTTACTTCGTCGCCTATTAGGGTAGGGCCTGTCTGGTTCATCACATGGATGCATACATTGTCCTGTACATTGGTGCGATCTCCGATTTTGATCCAGTTTACGTCTCCTCTGATAGTGACATTGAACCAAACGCTGCTCTGCTCTCCAATCTGCACATCTCCAATAATGTCCGCGCTTTCAACTACGAATGCAGTTTTATGTATCTGAGGTGATTTTCCTAAAAAGTCTTTTATCATTCGAATAAAGGTATAATCAAAAATATATAGGCCGCTGTAACCAGGACTAAGGCAAACATATAAAAAATCATTATCCCAAGAGATTTAAAAACAGCTGTTACCCATTTCTGCTCAAAGGTCTTTTTTGTGTAGATAACGAGAAAAATATAGGTTAAGGCCTGAGCTGGAATACTTAAAATTAATGCTAAGGTGGGAACCCAGTTTTCGTCAAAGTTTCCTCCCAACCAAACGGTAAATAACTCAATCATTAAGAATACAAACCATACTGTATGTATGTGTAAAGAGAAGATGAGGTATTCCACGTAAAAGGCTTTTCTCTTTAAGTGAAATAACTGGGTAATCCAGGCAAATACCGGAACCAAAAGAAATAGGGCGTATTGAATTACCGTACCCATCGCTGACATTCCATCCTGATCATCTCCTGAAAAGTCAATAAAAAATACCTCCTTACTATCGGTAATTTGAATAAGGAGAAAATAGACGATGCTTATAGAAAGATATATCCGAAGAGGTGGAAGATATTGAGCTCTCTTTCCATCAATATATTCCTTGGTAACCTTCCCTGGTTTAAGAAAAAGATCCTTAAGTGTCCTCAGCCAACGGTTATCTACATTGAAGAGTGTCTCAACAGCATCTCTAATAAAAAGTCGAAGGGGTAATTTTGTGGGTTGGAACTTCTGACCACAATTGGAGCAGTAATTGCCATCTACATGTGTACCACAGTTTAGACAAGACCCCGATTTAGCTGCCTCCGGTTTTTCTTTCATCCCTAAAAATAAAAAAGGTTTCGATGCAAACCACCGAAACCTTTTTAAAGGGATGTAAGAGTAAAGAACTCAGAAGGCATCCATTCAACCCATTCTTACTTCTTATTCTTTAATGAATATTCTTTAGTTCATATACCTATCTACGATAGCCTTAAAGCCTTCATAGGTAGGAGGATTGTTCTCAATCTCATCTCCATTAATAAAGAATGTAGGAGTAGAAGAAACCTGTAAATCTCTACCTTCTCTTCTGTCAGCCATTACAATCCGGTTCATATCTGCCGAGTTCATATCCTGCTGGAATTGCTCCACGTTCAGTCCAATTGCCTGTGCATAGCCAATAAAAATTGATTCTGCATTACCTTGCGACCACTGCTCCTGCCCTTCAAATATCATGTCGTGCATTTCCTGGTATTTACCTTGCTTTCGGGCCGCCTCAACCGATCTTGCTGCAACATGAGCGTATGGGTGAATACTTAAAGGAAAATGCTTTACAACAATATTGATATCATCACCAAAATCTTCCTTTAATTGGTGCTCATAATTGTGAAAGTATTTACAGGCCGGACATTGGTAATCACTATACTTTACCAAAGTTACCTTGGCATCAATATTTCGATCTTGTTGTACCTGACTTAATGCCTGTGCTGAAGTATTTGTACTTTGAGCTGTTTGTGAATTTGATTGAGTTTGGCTTTGATTCTGGCATGCTGTACCTACCAGACACGCACTTAAGAGTAACAGGGTTATTAGATTTTTCTTCATGTCTTAATTCTTGTTAAGCTTCACTAGCTGTTTTCTTTCTCACTTTACTAAAATGACGGGATAAGATAGTATCAATTTTGCCAATTATCTCACCCAGTTGTTCTTCTTTTACATTCTTGCCAAACGAAAATCGTACAAATTGCCGTGCTTCTTCATCGGTTCTACCAATTCCCTTCATAGTCCTGTTTGGCTTTTCACTTCCCACCTGACAAGCACTACCAGTAGAGATCGCAATTCCTGCCTGATCACACTCCAACATCAGAAACTGTCCTTCAATACCAGGAAAACGAGCCCCTAATATATAGGGAGAAGATTTACCCGGGTCCCCTTCTTCAACAAACTCATAGTCGAGGCCTTTTAAGGCTTGAGTAAATTGCTTCTTAAACTTGGAAACACGCTCAAATTCTTTTTCTGCTTCTGAAATAGTCTCTTTTGCTGCTGCTGCAAATGCCGCCATTGCAGGTACATTATCGGTTCCTTTCTTAAGCTTCGGCCTATCGTCGGGATCATAAAAATAAGGTTTCCATTCTACTTCAGGATTTATCCAAACTGCACCAATACCCTTAGGGCCATATATCTTATGTGCTGAAATTGAAAGAGCATCAATAGGAAGAGCTTTCACATCAAGAGGTAGTTTGCCATAGCTTTGAACCATATCAGAGTGAAACAGAATCTCCTTTTCCTTCAGAAAAGCTCCAATCTCTTTAATAGGCTGAATGGTTCCTATCTCTGAATTAACATGTTGGATGGAGACCAATGCTGTTTCTTTTGTTATGATACTTTTTAAATCTTCCAGGCTAACCTCACCTTGCTCATTCACTTTAAGCCAGCTGACTGAGTACCCCTCTTCCTCCAGTTTCCGGAACACATCAATAATAGAAGCGTGTTCAATAGTGCTTGTAATGATGTGATTTTTTGATGGTGATAAGCCATCAAGTAAGGCTCTTATTGCAAGGAAACTGGACTCCGTAGCACCGGAAGTAAAATGGATCGCCTTTGCATCTGCGCCTAATGATTGTGCAATTGCACGAGCTGATGCTTCCTTAATCTGAAGAGCCGACGAACCCGCTTCATGCAGGCTGCTTGCATTACCAAAGTACCTTTGAGCTACTGAAGAATAGACCTCCATAGCCTTTTCACTTATTGGGGTAGTAGCAGCATAATCCAGGTAGATCATCGTTATCGCTCTTCTTATTTAAAAATTCTATCTTCTGAGCCCTTAAAAATACCAAAAAGTTCCGCTTAAACAGATAATGAATCCCGTTGCACTCACAAAAATAATAGCTAATGCATTGTCAGAAGATCTTGGAATGGGAGATCTGACTACAAATGCTATTTTTGAATCAAAAGAAAAAGCTACCGGGATTTTTACCGCTAAAGCGGATGGTGTATTAGCTGGCCTGGATGTAGTTCAAGAAACCTATAACCAGTTGGGTGAACTAGTTTCTATCGACTTTAAGAAAAAAGATGGTGATGCTGTTTCAAAGGGAGAGGAAATTGCAACGGTTCAGGGTAGCGTAAAAACCTTGCTCTCAGGAGAGCGGGTTATTCTGAACCTGGTTCAACATATGAGCGGAATTGCTACACAAACAGCGGAGCTAGTTGCCAAACTTGACGACCCTTCCATATCAGTTGTTGATACTCGCAAAACTCTACCCGGATTGAGAGTTCTTCAGAAATATGCCGTATCTTGTGGGGGCGGTAAAAACCATCGTTTCCGGCTGGATGATGGTATTATGATCAAGGATAATCATATTAAAGCAGCTGGTGGCATAAAGGAAGCTATTGCAAAGGCCCAGTCTAATGTAGGGCACATGATTAAGATCGAAGTAGAAACGGAATCTAAGGCACAAGTGTTAGAGGCTGTTGAACATGGAGCAGACGTTATTATGTTGGATAACAGAAGTCCTGAAGAAGTGAAAGAAATGGTAGGCATTATCCCGGATTCAATTATCGTCGAGATTTCCGGGGGCATTACCTCTGAAAATATTAGCACCTACAAAGGTTGTGGGGCACATGTAATATCAGTTGGGGCATTAACCCATTCTGTAAAAGCGCTTGATATAAGTTTTAATTTACACTCGTAACTTTGAGTTATGGACGTATTAGATATTTTAGAAATTGAATCCGATGTTTCCCTTCCTGAGAGATATTCCACGCTTTCTGTGCAGGAAATGGAACAACGTGTTAGAGAGATAAAAAACAATTTCGGATCTCGACTATTTATCCCGGGCCATCATTATCAAAAGGATGAGGTCATTCAATTTGCTGACGCCCGCGGCGACTCCCTAAAACTCGCTCAAATCTGTGCAGATATGCCAGATGCCGAGTATATCGTTTTCTGTGGAGTACACTTCATGGCCGAAACGGCAGATATGCTTACCAAGCAAAATCAGAAGGTAATTTTACCTGACCTACGCGCCGGCTGTTCTATGGCCGATATGGCTGATATTGACCAAACCGAAAAGGGCTGGGAGAAAATGCAAGCTATCTGGGGAGATACTATCCTTCCTCTTACCTATGTGAATTCCACAGCAGCCATTAAAGGATTTGTGGGAAAACATGGAGGCGCATGCGTGACCTCCGGAAATGTGAAAAAAATGTTGGAGTGGGCTTTCACTCAAAAAGAACGCATCCTTTTCTTACCCGACCAGCACCTTGGGAGAAATACTGCTTATGATTTAGGAATACCGTTGGAACACATGGCCGTTTATGCTCCTCTCACTCAAAGTTTTGAGTATGAGGGTGAATGGGAAGATGTTAAGGTGATTCTTTGGAAAGGCCACTGCTCGGTACACGAGAAGTTTAATGTGCAGCATGTCGAGAATTTGAGAAAAAAAGATCCTGAGATAAACATTATTGTCCATCCTGAATGCACCTTCGATGTAGTTCAGGCATCCGACTATGCCGGTTCAACAAATTACATTATCGATACCATCAAGAATGCTCCCGCTGGAACAAAGTGGGCCATTGGTACAGAGATGAACCTGGTAAACCGGATTATTGATGAGCATCCTGACAAAGAGATTGTTTCTCTGAATCCTTTCATGTGCCCGTGCCTGACCATGAACCGGATTGATCTTCCACATCTATTATGGAGCCTCGAAAAACTGGAACAAGGTGAAGTAGTAAACCACATTACGGTCTCTGAAGAAGTAACTAAAAATGCGGTTCTTTCTTTAGAGAGGATGCTTCAGCTTAGTTAGCATCACCGATCGGACACTAAATTGAGTTCAGTGCATACTAGTTTCGAGACTGAATAAAATCTTATATAGATCCAGAACTTAAACACGTTGGCGTTTTACCAACTAATCCATGGAATACTATAAAATCATACTTGCTACCTTAGCTTTAATTGGGGTTGGCTACTTGGTTTTAAAATTGGTTTTGGAGTCAGGCTTTGAAAAATTGGATAAGGATGCTATTACACTTTCAGAATGGTCTTATCAGAATCCAGATCAAGATGATTTATCCGAAGCAATACAATCTACTGGCATTGCAAAAAGAATGAAAGATATCTATCCCAGTCTTTCAGAACGTTATCAATACACCTCTTTCAATGAAAAATATTTTGTTGTACTAACCGGCTACAATACACTTGACGACGGAATTTGGTTTTTTGCAACACCTACATATACAAGAGTTTTAATTGTTGACCGTAATACTGAGAAGGTTGTCTTAAGAAAATTATTTTTCAAAGACCTGACCAATGCAAAGCTTATTGATGATGAATTATATTTCAGATACGATAATCCATTTTTATGGGAGCTAGTCACTAATTTTTATAGATTGGATAAACTAGATTCTGAATTAAATAAGCTTGGCAAAACCAGTTTAAACCTAAACTAGCAAGCGATGATATAACAAACATTTTAAGCCGGGTCGTTATGTGCTTTTCTAAATCAATTGATGGATAAAAAAATAACGCTTAATAATTTATTTGAGTTTTCAACCTCATTAGAATCTCATTCTTTGAAATGGATGTTTGAAGATGCCAACGGACTAATTTCAACAGAGTTTTTAGATCAAATTATTCCTCTTAACAATAATGCTTCTCAATACTTATGGAATGTTGAAAGAACCCAAAAACAATTCCATTCAATCGCAAACATTAAGAAGTATTTCAAGAAGCACTCAGAACTGAAATTTGCCAATAAAGAGAAAACCAAGAAATGGTTGTATCAAAGAGGAATTCCTTTCGACCGTCAAGTATTTTGGGTTTCACAGCCCGATTCAGGATTTATAATGACTTGGAAAATGATTATAAAATTCTCTGAAAACCTATTCTTCGCTCATGATGTATTAGTTTGGGATCAATCACTGAATTGGATCTTACTTTTTAGTCACGATGATATCTTTTGTTTTGGGGAGGAATTCGATTCTACAATTTTGAATAAAGAAACTGAGACACTTACTAAACTGATTTACAACTTTAAATCAAACAAATAACAAGTCTTTCAAGCTGAGTCGGTATTTGTAAGTAATTTATCTTCCAATTGAAAAACCAACCCTATATCATTTATCGTTTTGCTGGTATCACTCGTTTCTGGATGTACTTAGGTTCATTGTTATTTTTATTTGGTGGATCAATAGCCGTATTTCAAGAGTTTCTAATTGGTTTAATACTATTTGCCTTCGCCTCATTTAGTATTTGGATGGCTATTGAAACATCTACGAAAATCATTATTACACCAAAAAACATAAAACGCGAAAAGCATTTATTCACAGACAGGAAAATTAATTTTCAAAGCATCGTTAGTATTTATCACAATAGGTTAATGTCTCGGCTTGAAATTCGAACCAACCAAAATGAAAAATTGTACTTACCGAATCAGCTTGAAAACTTTCATTTTTTAATTGAAACCATACGTAAAAAACGTCCAGACTTATTTTCGGCAGATGGGCTTAATCATTTTCATAGATCAAAATTCATAACGTATTTGATGATTGTGTTTGGTTTAATGATGTTGGGCTTTGGGCTTTTTTTACCAAGTAACGGTGATGATCTTTGGGCAAGATTTATAATTCTCGGGTTCGCTCTTCTTTGTCCTTTTGCTCTTTTATTTGAGGTCCAAGAATTGATAATAAAAAACGATCACTTCACACTTAAATATCCATTTCGGTTAAAACATATTTCGAAAAAGGATATATCAGAAATAACTTTAGAACAAGAGGTTGGTCGATACGGCGCAAGAACTATCTTGATCTATATATTATTAATCAACAATAAAAAAATTAAACTTGGTGGTTTTCTTGAAGGTGATTTAAAAGTTAATGCATCATTACAAAAATGGAATTCAGAGAATTAATCGTAACATAATTAACACATAACAAGCATCTTAAGGCTTAAACTAAAATCATAAATATATCCGTCCCGCTTAAAATACCGGGTCTTTATGTTCTCTAAACAATTCAAAAGTCATGAATGATCTATTAAATTTTCTTCCAATAATCTTCGTTGCTTGTTTCATGGCATTCGTTTTTTGGTCTATGTTTTCTAAGAAAGGAAAAGGTAGAATGCTAGGGGGCTCCATTATTCATACTTCAAGTGAAGAAATAATTCAAACCAAAGGAATTGCTAAATCTGTAATACGCACCCATGTAGTTGAGGCCAAAAATGGCTCAAAGCATATTGGTATTGAGTTATCAGAAAACGCAAAATTAGCTGCCAGTATGACACCGATTAAGTTAACTAAAGAAGAAGCACAAAAACTTGTTCGAATGATTACAGAGGTAGCTAACAGAACATAACAAGTGTTTCAAGTGGAATCGAACGTGGTTCGGAGCCTTAATTTAAACCTCAGACTCGCCATCTAAATACTGGGCATTATAAACACTTATGAAAAACCTTTTTATTATATCTTTTTTTGTTTTAGGAAGTTGTGCTTCTACTTCTCGACCAATGGTTGAACCAACTACTTATTCAAAACCAGATTTTAATGGTGTAGTTGGTTCTTATATAACTACGGATTTAGATGCACAAGCGCCTGATCCAAATCTTATTCTAGTCAATCCAAGTGACTCTGATTTTGAAGGTCCGAAACTCATTCAACCTTTACTGCAGCAAACCGTTGTCAAAAAAGTGTTAAATGGATTCATTTGTCCCGTTCGTGGAAAAGTAGCCGTCGCAGTAATTTTGGATTCTGACGGGACTGTAAAAGCTCCACAACTTCGAAGAGGTATTCATGAGGAATGTGATAAAAAAGCAATTCAAGCAGTCGAGAAAGCTTATGTTTATCCGGCAAAATATAATGGTAAGGCTGTTGCCATGGTTTTAACTTTCCCTATAGAATTCAAATAGTAAAGCGAGAAATAACAAATTAACTACCCATCACTCCGTTCTATTAACAGCAAAAAGCTGATACGGCCATGGGTAAGAATTATCGGGTACCTGGTGGCTTCCAGTCCAGACCACATAGAATGGCGCCGGATCGTTATTGTTTTCTGTAGCAACTGGCTCCCAGTTTTCGATCCCGTCTACGTCAAAATCTTCAAAGGCTATATACCCACCAACCTCATTGGCCTGGTCAGCCGTTGCTGAATCCTCAAAACCGTCGAGCGCCATAAAGGTAAAGGTCGCATTCGGATGGTCTTGTAATTGTGCAGAAAAACCCAGTTCCAAAACATCGCTCAACAAGAATGCACGCAGATTTTTTTCCTTTTCATACACAGTATCGTAATAGGTAATGGCGAAACTGTCTAAGGCATCTTGAAGCTCCATCCTTGTCAGGATGCTTACTTCATTGCCATCCACCCTGAAGCTTATGGTTGGTGAATTGTCATCATCATTATTTGAGGAGCATGCTCCTAGTGCAATTAATGCCAGAAGCAGAATAAATAGTCCATTTTTCATTTTGCCTACCCAGTTTTTCTCTTTGAATTATAGCACCAAAGCTAGGAATATTTTTAACGCGATCTTAACAGAGTTTTAGATTTTTTATTCCTTTTATGTCCCTTAACAGGTTGGCTACCTGTCATATAAATAGTTGGTCATCATTTATAAATCTTAAACACACTTATTATGACAAATTTAGATCGTGCGAAACATATGAACCAGTTAATGGATGAAGGTAAGTTGCTGGAAGCTTTTGATACCTATTACCACGAAAACTCTGTGAAGGTAGAGGGAAACGGAGAAGTTGTAGAAGGAAAAGCAGCAAACCGAGAATTTCAGGTTCAGTGGTTAGAGAGTATAGAAGAATTTCACGGCGGAGGAGTAACTGCTTTGGCTGAAGACCCGGAAAATGGAACAGTAATAATGGAATCCTGGGCTGATGTTAGCTTCAAAGGCGGGGGAAGAATGAAAATCGAGGAAGTAGAAGTACAAACCTGGGAAGACGGGCTAATTACTCATATCCGCTTTTATTACGATTCCTCCAAAATGGGTGGGTAATTTTTATTGTCATTCTGAGCGGTAGCGAGGAATCTTAACGATTGATAAGTCGATAGGATTCTTCGGAAGTATCCTCAGAATGACTTTTTACCCTATTCCATTTCTGAAAAAGAAGATTATAAGTATTAGAATCAATGATTCGATTACCCAAATAATCTTCAATAATCCTTTATCTAATAAGTCGTCTTTTTTTATCAAGGCCAGTAATATTCGTTCGAGAAAAATACCTACAAGGATTGCTGCTAAACCAACTAGATATAATAGTCCGGCCATAGCCCTGCCTCCTCCTGATTCTATAAACAAGTAATAGAATGCCCCTATAGCACAACTTGGAATTCCCACTATTGCTACTATAAGAAATGGGGTTAGAACTGAGCCTTTTTTACTTTCAGACATTGATTTAAGATCAATAATAAATTTCTTTATTTAGATTTTCTTTTTCACTTCATTATAGAATGAAACTAAGCCTTTTTTTTATTACAGCTTTTCTACTAAGTTGTTCTCAACCTCCAAACGAGAGCGAATCTCCCTCCCCTCAATTCATCACTGTACTTGGCATCGCACAAGATGCTGGCTTTCCACAGGCTGGTTGTGAAAATATAAATTGTATGCAGTTTTGGGAGGGAAAGACAGAGCAACGATATGCTACTAGTTTAGGATTAGTCGATTCCGAAACCAACCAACAATGGATGTTTGAGGCAACCCCTGATTTCAAATTTCAGCTACATGAACTTCAAAAAGCTTCCGGTCAAAAAGAACTTTCCGGAATATTTGTTACTCATGCTCATATTGGGCATTATGCGGGCTTAATGCATCTGGGAAGAGAAGTAATGGGAGCAAACCTCATGCCCGTTTATCTTATGCCTCGAATGAGCCTATATCTTCATGAAAACGGGCCATGGAGTCAGTTGATCGCCCTTGAAAACATAAGCCCTATTGGTCAGGCAGCCGATTCCACCATTCAAATTTCCGAATCTCTTTCTGTTACTCCTTTTTTAGTTCCTCATCGGGATGAGTTTTCTGAAACGGTTGGATATCGAATTGAGTCAGAGAACAAAAAGGTGCTGTTTATTCCCGACATCAATAAATGGGATATCTGGGATCGGAGCATTGTAGAAGAAATTTCTAACGTTGATTATGCTTTTCTGGATGCTACCTTTTTTGATTCCAACGAACTCCCTGGAAGAGATATGAGTGAAATTCCGCATCCCTTTGTTGAAGAAAGCCTGGAGCTTTTTAAAGATTTGGATGATTCAGAAAAAGCCAAAATCATCTTCATTCACTTCAACCACACCAACCCGTTAATCCTGAATGGAATGGAGCGTAGGCAAGTAGAAAATCTGGGATATAAAGTAGCATTTGAAGGAATGCGAATTGAATTATAGATTCCGCACAGTGATGTAGTAATAATTACTTATTAATACTTTTAGTTGGGATATTTAGAATAAAGGGGATAAGAAATGAGCACTCGTGAACCAGTAAGGAAAGGAGCCAGCAAAGAAGAATTCTTTGAAGAACAAGCACAAGAGTTTTCTGAAGCTCCTGAACAAACCACGGAGTCCGTAATAGAGGAAGAACCTCTTCCTTATGGAATTCCAGGGATATATAGAAAGGGAGGGTTAACTCTAACATTTTATCCAGAACTTTTACCTACCAATGAGACACTGATTGTCATTTTAAGAAGCAATAAAGGCCCAACCCTTTATATGCCTTACTATCAGAGATTGATCTCAAGCTTAGGTTTAGAGCCTGATTATTTTGATCGGGCTAAAGTAGATTATAGTTTTTCAGGATATAAATTTTACCGCCTTCCTAAATCGCAAGTAGTTGCGATTCGCAATATTCATCCCGTAGAAGAAAGTTATAATACATCCGCACGATTCATTACAGAATTAGTGTCCATTTTCAGAAAGAATTTTAACATTGGCCTCGATTCTATTTTTGATACCTCTCTTTATTATTGGCTATCAGAAACATCTGAGCAAGTAAAAATACCTCCACTTCTCTTTTTGGGGGACATCGGGTTTTTTGAATCAAATCCTATTGCTGTTAGTATGTCTTATCCAGAATCAGCAACGCAGCGATTGGTTAAAGATTTAAGTGGAGGCTGGGAAGAGCTTGGAGCAACCGCTGACCCGGAACCTACACCAAATCCGCCTGCCCGAGATACCTCCCAGCACGACAAAATAGACTTCCATCTGGACAACCCTGCACTGGACGACAAGCTAAGCAGAAGACCCATTGCGGAAGACCTCGCCCGCATTATCAACAATGATATTTTTGGAAATGAGAAATGCTATTCCTTTATGGCGCACCTTCAAGGAAGATGGGGAGAAGGGAAATCCTCCTTTATGAGTTTTCTCGAAGATGGGTTACAACTCCATGGAGACGATAAGTGGATTGTCATTCATTATAATGCCTGGGAAAATCAACACGTCGATCCCCCGTGGTGGACTTTTCTGGACGCACTTTATGCTCAATCAAAAAAGCAGATTGGAGAAAAAAGATCGCTTTTTTCGAGGTGGACATTCCAGTTAAGTGAGTTCATAAATAGGTTTAACAAAGCATCTCTTCGTCTAATCATATTCGTGCTGGTCTTGATAATATTCCTCATGGTTCTGGTACCTTTTGAAGAGAGAATTGCCAATACATTTGCCTTTTTAGCCCCGCTTTTAGGGGAAACAAAAATTACGATTCTTGCATTACTTGGAGGCGGTACACTTGTCACTGTCATCCAATCATGGAGCAAGTTTTTATTCATGCATAATGCGGAAAATGCCCGCCTGTTTGTTGCAAAAACAGAGAATCCAGCAGAGGCTGTTAGAAGCCATTTCGATAATCTTGTCAACTCTATACAAAAACGATCTGGTTCAAAGGAACAACCGTTTAGAATCGCTTTCTTTATAGATGATTTGGATCGATGTGATTCGGGGTATATCGTTAAACTTCTGGAAGGCATCCAAACTATGTTCAATAAGCAAAAGGTATTTTATCTGGTCGCAGCTGATAAACACTGGATTGCCAAAAGCTTTGAACATGAATACGCTAAATATTCTGATACCGTAAAAAAGGGTACTAAGCTTGGGTACTCATTTATTGAGAAGAACTTCCAGCTATCTGTTCGACTTCCTAACCCTTCCCCCGATCAGATAAGCGATTATTGGGATTATATACTGGGACCAAATGATCCCGGAGACAAAAAAGACTCCAAAGAAAATATCGAGGCTTTTAAATCCGAATTCAGCCAAACTACTCAGGAAGAAATTCTTTCCGGAAATGCAGATATCAGCGGGATGTTAGAGAAATATCAGATCAGCCTGGAAGCAGCTCAATCTATCGTTCTTGAAAAAGTAAATGAGACCACAAAGGATATTGAGCATTTATTGAAAGAGTACCACAAGCTAATAGGCAGTAATCCAAGAGCGGTTAAACGCCTGGCAAACCAATACACTATTTACCGTAATATTGTACTCCTCGAACAAGGTCATGTGGAACCCAAAAAACTATTTCGTTGGATTGTACTTCAAAACAGGTGGCCGATTTTGGTAGATCAAATCGAATTAAAGCCAGATGATATCGGCAAGGTCACTAAGGCCTACCTTCAAAATATCAATCTCGATAATCACCTTGAGGCCATCAAATTTGTGATTGGAACAGGAAAGGAACGGCTTACTAAAGATGATGTAAATACATATTCCGGTATAAGTAATTTAGCATTAGACCCTATTAGTAATGATTAGGTATCATCATATAAGAGATACTTCTATTTCTAGAGGTTAAAATGAGCCGGAAGAATGAATGATTCAAAGGAAGAGATCTCAACAAAAAGAATAGTTTATCTATCGATTATACTTTTCATATTGCCAATTATAAGTTCCTTTTTGTTGGTTACTAGTATAAATGAACTAAACTTTGATCATACAATTGCTAATTACTTGTTTCCTGTACTCTATTTAGCCATCGCTTTTGTTTTTATTAAGCGGATTACAAAAAGTATTTCAGTATTTATCAGTGCTCTTTTGCTTTATTCAATAGTTAGTTGGTTTTTATATGCTTTTTGTGGCTTTTACTGGTCTGCATTACTATACGAGATCTATTTATAACCATGCTAAATTTTCAAAACATAACCCCAGTACTTCCAGCGAATGATGTTAAAGCCGAAATCAAATTCTTCGAGCAACTGGGCTTCGTGAATGTGTATGATTCCTTGAGGTATTCGAACAAACTTGACTATGCAGTATTAGCTAGAGATCAACAAGCTATCCATATTCAATTTCAGTTTGAGGAAGACATGCCCTCCAAAAATGCTGCTCAACAAATAAAGATTTGGGTAGCGGATCTGGACGCCCTTCAGACAGAGTTTGAAGAAAAGGGACTGGAAATCAAGCGCCGGGATAACACCCCATGGGGTACCAATGAGTTTGGTTTTTACTCCCCGGCACATAATGCCATTATTTTTGTACAGGATTTACATTAGTACTCAATGTCATCCTGAGCATACTTACGAAGGATCTTAGCGGATCATTAGCCGACAAGATTCTTCGGCTGTAGCCTCAGAATGACTAAATAGATAAAACCACTCATCTCTCCTATCAAACCACTCGTCCATTTAATCCACCCTTGATCTTCAACCCCATCACATCCTGGTTTCATCCTTATAAGTTTGGTTCGATTAATAAACCAAACCATTCATCAAATGAAACCTTATTTAGTATTATTGATTCTTTTTGTAGTTGGCTCTCAGGTTGTGTTTGCACAATCAGAAGAGCGCAAGGGCTCCATCTCCGGATTAATAGTGGATGCCCAAACCCTTGAACCTCTTATCGGGGTAAATGTACTTATTGAAAAAACACAAACCGGAGCCGCCTCCGATCTTGATGGTAAATTCTCCATCCCTGATGTAGATGCAGGTATATATAATCTGGTTGTTCGATATTTAGGTTTCGAAACCAAAACCATTCCGGATGTAATTGTGGGCTCCAACAGAGACCAATACCTGGAGATAAAACTTGTTCCATCTACTATTCAAGGGGAAGAAATCACTGTTTCATCTGGTTACTTCTCTGAGACCAGGTCAGATGGAATAGGGCGCGTTTCCTTTTCTCCCGAAGAACTACGTAGATCGCCAGGAGCCGCCCAGGATTTGGGGAGAGTATTGAATGCACTTCCAAGTGTGGTTTCTCTGGGCGAAACCAGCCAGGATTTATTAGTTCGAGGCGGAAGCCCTTCAGAAAACGGAAACTATATCGATAACATCCCATTGCCTAATATCCGACACTTCCGTACGCAAGGTGGCCAGTCTGCTGGTCCATTAGGAATTGTAAATACAGAATTAGTTTCTGATATCGAGTTCTCTGCAGGTGGGTTTTCTTCAAAATATGGAAACCATCTTTCTTCCGTATCGGATATCAGCTACCGTGATGGAAACTCAGAACGTTTTCGAGGAGAGCTAGGGGTTAATATGGCTGGATTTGTCGTTAACCTGGATGGCCCACTTTCTGAAAAAACCAGTTATCTGGTCTCCGCGAGAAGAAGCTATCTTGACCTAATAGCAGATGCTATTGATGCTGGGGGAGCACCTTCTTTTGCTGATGGTCAGTTTAAGCTCACTCATAACCTCGATAAAAAGAATAAGCTTACCTTCTTGAATATTTATGGCACTAGCTTATTTGAAAATGACCTTGAAGAAGCCTTTGATGAGGGTTTTCCGGATGCCATCAGTAACGAGAATACACAAAATACCACCGGCGTAAACTGGAGACACCTTTGGAACTCGGGTTATACTAATACCTCCCTCTCCTATTCATTTAGAGATCAAAATCAGCTACTCACGGATGTACTTACTTCTGAAACCTCCACCGATTTAGATGCCCGTGAAGCTATGGTTGCACTTAGATCAATAAGCTATTTCCGACTTACTCCCAGTCAATCCGTGGAGTTTGGAGTAGAGGTTCAGGCGGAGCAAAACGATTTCGATTACTTTATTGCAGCAGAAAGAAATCAATCTGGTGAAAACCAACCTGACTTTTCCAGAAACGACGAGGTAAATGGGACATTAAGTTCTGCTTTTGCATCCTACTCTCTTCAAGTAACCGACCAGCTTTCTACTACTTTTGGTGCGAGAGCTACTTATAACTCTTATAATGAAGATGTAAACCTAGCCCCAAGATTCAATTCTCGTTACCAGCTTAGTGATCGCTTAGGATTAAACGTTGCCGCCGGAATCTATTACCAGGCTGTACCCAGATACTTGATTTCTCAAAATGCGAATCTGGCCGATTTAAAAAGTACAAGAGCTGATCATATTATTGCAGGAATCGACTACTTATTAAGCAATGACACAAAGCTAACTATCGATGTTTATAACAAAGAATACAGAAATGCTCCTGTTCTCCCTGAAGTAAACTCCATTGGAGATAGAAGCTATGTTCTGGATGCGTTTTCTCAATTCTATAATACGTTAGAAGATGATGGACGAGCATATTCCCGTGGTGTAGAAGTATTGATCCAGAAAAAACTAGCCGTAGATTTCTATGGAATGGTTTCTGCCTCCTTTTTCCGAACCAGATATGAGGATTATACCGGAACCTGGCAGGATCGGGAATATGATAACCAGTACCTGTTTAGTGTAATCGGAGGATACCGTCCCAATGATCTTTGGGAAGTAAGTGTACGTTGGAGTTTACTGGGAGGGCGTGCATATACTCCTATAGATGCCACTGAATCTGCTAATGGAAACTCAGAAGTATTAGATGTTGCCAGGTTTAATGAGGAGCGTTATCCAGCCTATCATTCTCTTTATACCCGCGTGGACAGACGCTTCTTCATGAAGAAAACCAACCTTGTAGTATTCCTCGAAGTTTGGAATGCTTATAACCAGTCCAATGTAGAAACAGACTTTTGGAACGTTAGAACTCAGCAAATAGATCGGTCTACACAGTTTAACTTGTTACCGGTTAGTGGTGTGAAGTTTGAATTCTAGTCCTTTTTTCGGATCATTTTCCCATGGCTCAAAACAAAAAGCATATTCCTGTCGAAATTCCTGACAACTTTCTAAAGATGCTGTTTGGGCTATGGGTATTTTTTACCCTCTCTTTAGGGGCAACAAGTACCTGGGTATTCACAAGCCTCTACACCTCAGCGGCGGATGTAGAAAAATGGTGGGACGGATTTCTCTATTCCAGCATTTACTCCGCATTATTTCTTACTCTTTTTGGCATGACCTGGCGCTGGCTTCTCGTGAAATTCCCACTTCAAAAACCCAGAGCCTTGTTCTTTCATGGAATTGCTCAGTCCATTAATTCAATCATTGGTTTTGGATCAGGTTTCTTTATTACCGAAGCTATTCACAACCTTGCCTATTCAGGAGCTCACGTACCTGATGAGAAATCAGGTATAGGCCTAACAGTAATTGCCTTATTCTGCCTGATTGGAATATTACTGACCAATGGCCTGTTTTATGCCTCCGCTTATATGCGACGATCTGTTGAGGCAGAACGGCGAAGAACAGAATCGGAATTAAGTGCACTTCGCGCTCAGATTAACCCTCATTTTTTATTTAATTCGCTGAATTCTATCGCCGCTTTAATTCGCATTTCTCCTTCTGAAGCTGAATCAGTTACCGAAGACCTTGCTGATGTATTCAGATATACCCTTAGAGCCAGTGAACATCCTCTTGTACCTCTTAAAGATGAGCTGGAGATTATAAATCTGTATTTAAATATTGAAAAAGCGAGATTTAAAGATCGGATTGAAATAGATATTGATGTACCAGAAAGTCTGTTTTCTGTCCAAGTCCCAGTACTAACCCTTCAACCATTGCTAGAGAACTCCATCAAGCATGGAGTAAGTAAGAAAGAGGGTGCACATACCATTCGCCTTGAAATAAAGACGGTCGGAGAATACATACAATTGACGGTTAGCGACACTGGTCCGGGTTTCCCACATCACGATTTTCAACGATTGCTTGAAAATGGCACAGGACTATCCAATGTATTTCACCGGTTGAAGCTACATTTTAGTGATGATGTTGATGCTGCGTTATCTAATAATTCGTTGATCTTGCGCTTTCCGATTCAACACACCAAACCAAGCACTCGCTTCAAAGAACCTTCTTCATTAAAAGATGAACGCATTTTTAGTTGACGACGAACCCCTGGCCAGAGACCGTCTACGTTCTCTGTTAGAACACTCAAGTGAATTTATCAGGATAATGGGTGAATCGGGTACTGCTTCCGAAGCCATTGAACTCATTAATACTCATAAGCCCGAAGTGGTTTTTCTGGATATCCAAATGCCAGGCCTTGATGGATTTGATGTCGTATCCTTACTCGAAAAACCCCGGCCTTATATTGTATTTGTTACCGCCTATGATCAATATGCCATTAAGGCTTTTGATGTTCATGCCCTCGACTACCTGACAAAACCAGTCCGCTTGGAACGTCTTCAGCAATGTTTGAACCGACTAAAAGATATCTCAGACCTAAAACAGGAACAGGCAGGTGCTCTAGAAAAAGCCCTGAAAGATCAACAGGAAAAACCTCTGCACGTAATTACCGCAAAAAAGGGTCGAGGCATACATGTGCTAAATCTGGATGACATTCTGTATATAGAAGCCACGGAAAAACTGCTGTACGCTCATACTCCTGATAACAAATACCGTGTAGATGGAACTCTAGATCATTTAGAGAAAAGGCTCCAAGATGGACGATTTGTCCGTTCTCACCGTTCATTTTTGGTCAACGTAAAACATGTGACCGAGTTGATTCCCTGGTTCTCAGGAACGTATGAGCTCAAGCTTTCCAATAATGCCCCGGTTCCCGTTTCTAGAAGACGGGTTAAAGAAGTAAAAACACAGCTTGGCGCCTAAAGCTGATTTGTTTTCGAAAGTTACCAGTAATATTATGGCTCAAAATAAAATAGCCCGCCATGAAAAAAATTGCTCTCATCCTTTCAACCTGTTTTCTTTCGATTACTCTACAGGCACAAACCTATTACCCCGGAACATGGGGGAACTGGGAAAAGAAAACGCCTGAAGAGCTTGGCCTAGATCCTGATTCCATCCAAAGCGCTGTTGAATATGCACAGGCAATGGAGACGTCCAACCCAAGAAACATGGAAGTGAATCACTATCAAACCTTTGGCCGTGAGCCTTTTGGAGATGGGATAGGACCATTTAAAGAAAGAGGTGATCAAACCGGAATCATCATAAAAAACGGGTACATCATAGCAGAATGGGGAGAGCCCTATCGGGTAGATATGACCCATAGCGTTGCAAAAACTGTTCTCTCAACAACGGTTGGCCTTGCTTATGACAAAGGATTAATCAGAGATGTACATGATAAAGTTGGCCCCTATATGGCCCCCATTCACTTGATGGAGTTTGATGCAAATGAACCAAAAACTGAAGAGTTTGGAGAGTCTAAGTTTATTGAGCCGTTTACAGGAGAACATAATTCAAAAATCACCTGGAATCACTTGCTTCGTCAAACTTCAGACTGGGAAGGAACACTGTTCGGTAAACCGGACTGGGCAGACCGACCAACTGGAGACCGCTCAACCTGGATGACACGTGAAAGAAATGAACCTGGAACTGTTTATGAATACAATGATGTAAGAGTAAACCTTCTTGCGCTGGCCACTCTTAATGTATTCAGAGAGCCCTTACCTCAGATATTCAGAGAGAACGTGATGAACAAGATTGGCGGATCGCCTACCTGGCGCTGGTATGGGTATGAAACTTCTTGGGTGGTAATAGATGGACGACCTATCCAAAGTGTAAGCGGTGGAGGCCATTGGGGAGGTGGAGTATATATTAGTGCGAGAGATCAGGCCCGCCTGGGTTACTTACTACTTAGAAATGGAGAATGGAATGGAGAACAAATCATTTCTGAGGAGTGGTTGGAAATGGCTCGAACTCCAACAGAAGCAAACCCTGGCTATGGCTTTATGAATTTCTTTCTAAATGGAAACCAGGAAGGCCTACCAAGTGCACCTGAAACTTCTGTCCGACATCTTGGTGCAGGTACCAATATGGTGTATGTGGATTATGAGAATGACCTTGTAATTGTCGCGCGCTGGATTAGGGGCTCAGCAATGGACGGAATTGTTCGGCGGGTACTTAATGCCCATAAATAGGCGTTAGGTATTCCTAATATATCCCATTTATAATTAGATAAGTACTTCATTCGGAGTATTTTAATTTTGATGAGCAGTACAACGGGTAAAACGGCCATAGTATTTGGAGCCACGGGTTTAGTCGGATCACACCTTCTTCAGCTTTTGCTTTCTGATGACAGGTATGAGAAAGTTTTGGTTTTTCATCGGCGCTCAATAGGCGTTACTCATCCAAAGCTAACCGAACACACCAGTCGATTTGAAGAGATCAATGTTTGGAAGCACTTGATTCAGGGAGATGAACTTTATTCTGCGCTTGGTACTACTTTAAAGAAAGCAGGGACTAAAAGAGCCCAATTCAGAGTAGATTATGATCATCAATTTAATGTAGCAGAAGCGGCAGCAGCTAATGGCGTTTCTTCCTATTGCCTCATCTCTTCAGTTGGAGCTACCCGACAGTCAAAAAACTTCTATCTCAATATGAAGGGCCAGCTCGATAACGCTGTAAAACAATTAGCCTTTAAGAAAATATGCATCCTACGCCCTTCTTTTCTTGATGGTAATAGAAAGGAAAAACGGACTAAGGAAAAAATGGGGCTAGCTGCCTTTAATCTGGTTTCGTTAATACCTGGAATCAGAAAATACCGACCTATTCATGCCCATCAAGTAGCTGAGGCTATGATCAATGCTTTGAACCAGCAAAATACAAAAGACATGTATGAAGCTGACGAAATTTTTGAGCTGTTAAAATAGCTCCCTTTTTACCTTCCTTTCTTTTTAGGGTACAAGAGTTTTAGAGCAATTTCCGAAAACTATTTGGCTTAATCTCCGTTTCCTAGCTATGAAAAATTCTTTCCTCTGTCTCGCACTAACGCTCTTTGCAAGTACAGATGTCTTTTCCCGTCAGTTATCTAAATTGGAGCTGAACCTCTCGGCTGATACCTATTTCGTAGCTAGAGATCAGTTTTCCTATTTCATATTAGCACAAACTTTTGAAGTTCAGTACAATCAGGACGCCACACCCCGAACTCATCCATCTTTGGGACTGAGATATTTTATAACCGATAGGCTTAGCCTGAAATCCGGACTTCGATACTATGATTTCGGACATAAATCGGATCGTTTTCAAATCAACCTTACACCCCCAGCTATACAGTCCTCACATCGTTACAAGGCCCACTTCTTAAGCATTCCAATTGGTGCTGATTTCCGATTCATAAACCGGAAATTCTTTAGTTATGTTGGTGCCTCTATGCTTATGGACATCTACTTTGGTGAGACTTCTGATGAACCTGAATTTGAGAGTATTGACGGGTTGGATTGGAGAACTATTAACGCAAGTGCTTTCGCTAATCTTGGACTGGGTTACCAGTTTTCAGAAACATTTAGCTTTAGCATTGAACCCTATGCTACGATCCCATTGCATGATTATATGATCGAAGAAGATTTCTTCTCCGTTCGGGATATAAAACCCTTTCGTCTTGGTCTTCAGGCTGGCTTAAACTATAGATTTCAATAAGTAGATTTATCACTTACTTTCTTGGCAATCAAAAAGTAATACTCCCTTATGAAGTCTTCCTTATTCCTTCTTTCTCTATTTATTACTGTTGATGTAATTGCCCAGGATTATAGCCAATCAATCCAACAAGCGGATTCTATTGTTCAAGCATTTGTAGAAAGCACTTCATTGCCAGGCATGAGTATTTCTGTATTCCACGAAGATGAGATGGTTTGGTCGAAAGGTTATGGTTATGCTGATGTTCAAAATCAAATCCCAGTTGATCCATCATTAACTAAGTTCCGCATTGGAAGTGTTTCCAAATCTCTTACTGCCGCAGGAATGGGGGTACTTATGCAGGGTGGTAAACTGGATCCCGATGAACTTATTCAAACCTATGTACCACACTTCCCTGAAAAAGAATACCCAATAACGGTGAAACAAGTAGCAGGGCATTTAGCAGGAATCCGGCACTACCGAGGAAATGAGTTCATGAGTAATACACTCTATGAAACGGTTGATAAAGGTCTCGAGATTTTTAAAGATGACCCTCTTCTTTTTGAGCCTGGTACCCGGTACCAATATTCAAGTTATGGATGGAATTTAATTAGTGCTGTTATTGCAGGTGCTTCAGGGGAGGAGTTTCTTCCTTTTATGAAAGAAATGGTTTTTGATCCAAACGGAATGAATAATACCGTTCCCGAATGGAGTAACCGAGACATTCCGAATCTGACAAAGTTTTATGTGTTGGGTACTTATGGAAATATGGAAGCCGATGCGGTTGACAACAGTTATAAATGGGCCGGCGGTGGTTTTGTTGGAACCACTGAAGATCTTATTCGATTTGGGATAGGTATGATGGATTATGAGTTCATTAATGAATCCGTCCAGGAAGAGCTAATGTTTCCGCAGGAGACAAGTGACGGACGGAGTACTAATTATGGAATGGGGTGGCGGTTCATTGAAAACAACGGGCGTTTCTGGGTCGGTCATTCCGGAGGATCCGTTGGTGGCTCAACCATGTTCCTGATCAATAAACAGGATCGTTTTATCATTGCTTATGCCATAAACCGCTCAAGCGTGGGATTTGATAACCTTCACTTTAAAGTAGCAGAAGCATTTCTTGAGTGATGACTTATTCTGAAATCAATGCTCTGAAAAAGTGCATTATTGAAAATGACCTTACTTTTGAAGCAATCTCCCCTAAAAGGCTGGACGTAAATTTCCATTATGATGAAGAAGTTAAAATGCGTTTCGGGGATCAGGAATTCATTATACCAGTTGATAATGAATACAGTTTTGTTGAGCTAAATAATCCGGTGGTTTTTCTTCATCTTATTTTGGAAGAAATAGAGTATATAGAAGACTCGAAAGATCTTTATGAATGGACAGGAAATATGATACAACTTACCTATGATGAAAAAATCGTTGCATTGTATAATGGATTAAAAGAAGTCGCTCCTCAAATACGAGCCATTGTAGGCAAAGAAGTTAGGGCCATTCCCCATTTTGATATTGAGCTTAATACAGGTTTAGCAAAAGCACTTAGAGCAGCTCATTTATGAAAACTCCTAAACATTGGAATGATTACGAACTCCTTGATTTTGGCGATTGCAGAAAGCTAGAGCGGTTTGGTTCGCTATTTGTAGACCGACCTGAACCATCGGCTTTGGTAGGCTCTTCACAAGAGACTAAAAAATGGAGTTCAACCAGTTTGTATTTCAATGAAGAAAAAGGGCAAAAAGGTAATTGGAATAAACAAGTAGAGGATTTTACTATTGAATATCCTTTCAAGGAGCATTCTTTAAAATTTTGGCTGAGCCAGGGCACTTTTAAACATCTTGGTGTGTTTCCTGAACAAGCTGTGAATTGGGAGTTTCTTGCTACGAGAATTGAGGCTATGACCCGTTCCGGGATTACCCCAAAAGTTCTTAACCTTTTTGCTTATACAGGTGGTGCAAGCATGGCGGCGGCTCTTTCCGGTGCAAAAGTCACCCATGTCGATTCCTCGAAAAGTGTGGTTAATTGGGCCAGAAAAAATGCGGAATTAAATGGATTGGATACCATTCGATGGATTGTTGAGGATGCAAGGAGTCTTGTGGAAAAATCCATTCGTAGAGGAGACGTCTACCATGGTATTATTATGGATCCGCCGATTTTTGGAATGGGTTCGAAAGGTAAAAATTGGAAGTTAAACCGCGACCTTGCTCAATTAATAGAAAACAGTCTCAAGATCCTGGACCATAAGCATCGGTTCTTCGTTCTAAATACCTATTCTCCCCAGCTTCCCAAAAATAAACTTGACCAACTTTTAAAAAGCATCCCAGGATTTCCGTCTCAATTCGAGAGTGTATTCCTGGGGTTGAAAAGCAGTAACGGAAAAGAGCTTAGCTTAGGAAACCTGATCCGGTTTTGAAGGGATGATAGTTCGATATAGGATTTATCGAGGTCAATCATGTATCCTATAAATGGTCATCCCGGACTTGATCCGGGATCTGTGGGGATTGATTCGTTGATAAAGCGACGCTTTTTTTATGATTTTACCCCTACAGATCCTGAAACAAGTTCAGGATGACTAAATGGGAGATTTAGTTACTTAGTTTCTCTTTTGAACTTCAATTCTTTCAACTTCTGGCAAGTCTTCTTCTCTGATCTCCATAACTATACTATCCAAAATGCTGAACTTTAAATGGGCTGGTTGCTCATTGTATTTAGCTGCTTTATCTCGAAGAATTTGTAACCTGCTAACGTCAAGGTTTGACGCTACTTCAACTACTTCAATAATCGGTTTGCCAAGTTCATTATATGCTACGCGAGCACTTCCTTCAAATGAACTGTTTTCATGCAAATACTTATCAATGTTGAAAGCAATTACCGAATCAGGAGTACTGGAATCCAGCACAATATTCAGGCTATGAAGTGCTGCTTCATAAAGAGGGCGTTCTACTTCTTCCTCCATAGAAAATACATTGATGGATTCGAATGAGAACATAGATTGAAGTTCATTTCTTTTTTGGGTCGCCTCATCTATATCAGCTTCAGGAAGAACAAGTATGATTTCTTTGTGGGAGTCACTTTTACCTGCTTTTTCTTTGGCTTCCTTTGAATCGTCTTCAGCCTCGTAGATCACGTCATTGAGGATAATCTGGTTCATATCAATGGTTCTTGACTTGGAAAGTATATTAGTAATCTCAGCTCCTTCAGCTTCTACTATTCCAACGATCATATATCCGAGTTCTTCTTCTTGCTGAACAGGCATAGTGCAAGCAACAAGTACTAACATTAGTGCCACGAAGGATGCAGCAATTTTATAAATAGGTCTCATTTTTCTGGGAGTTTTATGGTTTTGATCTAACCAGTTCCCCAGCTCTTCTAAAGAGTGTTCGTGAGTATGCTGCTTAAATTGATTGAGTTCGTCTTTTAAGTTCATAGCATCACCCCATTGAGTTGATTTCTTTGATGATGGTTGAGGTTTCATGGTAAAGATCCTTGAATGGTTTCTGTTTGCTTGAGGTGATAGACTTGGGTATCACCCTTCCATCTCCTTCTAATTGCTCCATGATTTCCTTCAACTTTTTCCGGGTACGACTTAACCGGGATTTTACTGTCGATTCGCTTTTTTCGTTTTGCAGGTGAGTGATTTCCTTTATGGAAAACCCGCCTATCTCGAAAAGCAGCAAGGCTGCCCGTTCTTTTTTCTCGAGTCTGGATAGTACACCAATCAAGAGTTGATGATCTTCGAAAAAATTGTCTTCAAACACCTGAAAGGCTTCTTTTCCATCTTCGGATGAAAGCGACACAAACCTGTTCCAAAACGGTCGGCGAACAGCATCGTAAAAACTTCGGGTAACTATCTGAAAAATCCAGCTTCTGAAGCGCTTTGAGTCCCTTAATGAACTAATGTTTTCATAGGCCTTTAACAACGATTGTTGAAGTACATCTTCAGCTTCAGCTTTTGATGAGCCTGAGCACAAAGCCCGGCAATAATTCACCAGATCATTGTAGTGCGGTTTCAGTAATTGAATAAAATCAGAATGTGACACAGAATGCATATTAGAATTCATGGTTGCGCGCAATCACCAATAAGACTGAAACGGGTTATCAAAAGTCGCAGGGGTTAAAAATATTTTCTTGTGAGCTGTCTAGTAGCAGCAAATAATTCTTTTCGGGTACTATTTACAATTTTTAATAGTTCTTAGTGCATGCTTTAAGCCATTGAACGGTCTTAACTAAATCTCTAGGGTTATTATGAAAACTGTTACTATCTGCCTTTTTGCAATACTTACCTCATCAGCGATACTTGCCCAACAACCTGGTATTCTACAAATACTAAATGAAGAAGCAGAGATAAGGCTTGAGTCTCTGGAAATAGAAATAGTAGTAATAGGCAATATAGCCCGCACTACTGCAAAGATGACTTTTTATAACCCTAATGACCGGGTACTTGAGGGAGAACTTCGTTTTCCTTTAGCCGATAATCAAAATGTGTATCGCTTTGCAATGGATGTTAATGGGAAACTCAGAGAGGGAGTGGTCGTTGAAAAAAACCTTGGGCAAAAGGCTTTTGAAGGTGTAGTGCGACAAATCATCGATCCTGGTTTGCTTGAAAAAACAACCGGCAACAACTATAAAGCACGAGTATATCCTATACCTGCAAAAGGCAGAAAATCTGTGCTAATAGGATATGAAGAAGAGTTAAATACAAAGCTTCCTGTTTATCAATTTGTGTCTTCTTTTGGTACAGTAGAGAATTTTCGGATTAGAGTAGAGGTAAGTAATCAAGAGCTATCTCCAAACTTACTCAACAACGACTTGGTTAACTTTCAGTTTGAGAAATGGAGAAGCTCATATATAGCTGAGAAAAAACTGCATAATTTTCTAGCTGATGGAATCTTGAGTTTTGAAATTCCCGCCACTGATAGCGAAAGGGTTTTTCGAGAAGCTTCAACTAATGGTGAGGATTATTTCTACCTGCTAACTGATATCGAAAGCATTAATAAAGAGAAGCCAAAACCTGCTTCAATTGCAGTTTTATGGGATGCTTCGAAATCCCTATTTGATAGAAATATAGAACTTGAGCTAGAACTACTTCAAAACTACCTGGAACATCTATCTGAGGTAAAAGTGCATTTTTTAAGTTTTAGTAATCAACTTCACCAAACTAAGGAACTCGAAATAGTGAATGGTAAGTCGGATAGATTACTAAAAGAGATAAAAAAAATAACTTATGATGGGGGTACCAGTTATTCTAGTATTCCCTTTAGTACTGTTAACGCGGATGAAATACTGTTTTTTACGGATGGTCTACCAAATCTTGATAAATTGATTCATCTGCCTATTAGCAAGCCGACTTATATTATTTCCTCTTCTACCTCAAATGATGCTAATTACTCAAAAAATTTAGCTGAAAAAAACGGAGGAAGCTTTATTAATCTCTTGAGTACTCCATATAGCGAGGCTTTTAAGATTCTTACAACTACACCTCACTATTTTTTAGGAGCCGAATATGATTCTTTATTTATCAAGGAATTATATCCCAATACCCCTACTTTGATACAAGAGTACCAGGGTTTTTCTGTAGCTGGGTTAATACAGTCAGGTATCGAAGGAAAAGTAACGCTTAATTTTGGCTCTGGGGGTAACATTACTGAACGAAAAGAAATTATAATCTCTCGGTCTTCAAACAACAGTGGGGTTAAAAGATTATGGGCGAACAAAAAAATAACTGCTCAATTGTCTAACCCAGATCATAAAAAAGAAGAGATAATAGCTTTCGCAAAAGAGCATCAAATAATCACCCAATATACTTCCTTAATTGTTCTGGATAGAATCGAAGACTATGTACGATACGAAATTGAACCTCCAGGTGAACTAAAAGCAGAGTATGAAGAACTTCTAAGTAAAAAACCTGAGGAGATTCCGTTATCAAAAAAGAAAATAATTGAACGTGCTTTACAGGATTTCGACCAATCTATTTCCTGGTGGAAGCAGGAAAAGAAAGATTCAAAAACAGAGTCCCCACCTAATAGAACCGTAAGTGACCAATCTAGATTTCGCCGCTCCGTTGAAACGATAGATACAACTATTTTTAATCAAACAGTTACCGGTCGGATTATTGATACAGACGGTGAAGTTGTACCAGGAGCAAATATTGTAATAAAGGGTACATCCGTTGGCACTTCTTCCAATGAGAATGGTTTTTATGGGATCAATGCTCGTCCAAACGATTATCTAGTTGTTACTTTTATTGGATATCAAACAAAAGAAGTATTAGTGAACGATACTTTTAATGGTGAAATAATCCTGGATTTTGGAGTTGTTAGTTCGAATGAATTGGTTGTATCGGGTTATTCACCAATTGCGAGAAGAGAATTAACTGGTAGCATTGTTGAAGCTAGAGTAGCATCAGAAACTACTGATTTATATCTGGATCGCGATTCGATTGAAGAATATTCTGAAGCAAACTCGAGCCTTAGCATTATAACAGAGAGTTGGAATGAAAATGAACCCTATATCGAAGCTTTAAAGAAGACTTCGAAGAAGAATCGATACAGAGAGTATTTGTCATTACGAGAAAATTATGGCTCTGCGCCAAGCTTTTACCTAAGCGTTGGAACTTTTTTTCTTGAAGAAAATGAGACGGAGATTGGCCTTAAGGTTTTATCAAACCTCGCAGAATTAAATATTGAAAACCATGAACTTTTAAAAACGTTAGCCAATAAATATCAAGAATTAGGCGAGTTTGAAAAAAGCATATTCTTACTTAAAAAAATATTGAATATAAGATCCTTTGAACCTCAATCTAAAAGAGATCTGGCATTAGCATACGAAGCTAACAAAGAGTACCAAAAAGCAGTCGATCTGCTTTACGAGATCATTACGCATGACTGGGATATGGCTACAACTCCTCCTCAATTCAAGACTACAGTATTACATGAGATGAATTCCATAATTGCCAGAATTGATACACTTGACCTTTCAGAGATAGATCTTGAATTGATCGTTCACCTTCCTGTTGATATTCGAATCATTCTTACATGGAATGTTATGGACACAGATTTAGACCTATGGGTTACTGAGCCAAACGGAGAAAAATGTTCTTACAATAATCTCCTAACCAAACTTGGAGGAAAGTTAACATACGACAACACCTCTGGATATGGTCCGGAAGAATACCTTCTAAAGAAGGCATCTCCTGGTGAGTATAAAGTTGAGGTAGATTTTTTTGACGACCGGGTTCAAAAAGTCTCCGGCCCAATTTCCCTCCAAGTTGCTATTTACACAAACTATGGCTCAAAGAATCAACAGGTCAAAAAATTTACACGTCAGCTTAAAGAGCCTAAAGATATAATTGAAATTGGTTCTATTGTCTGGGAATGATATAAGTACACTTTGTAAATACAGGAGATTACAATCGCTCAGCCTCTTTAGATAGTAAGATATAATCTTGTATCAACTACTCCCTTTCCCTTCTCTAGAGGACTAGATAAGATTAGCTTTGCTTTTTTAACCGGGCTCACCGGATTCTCTTTCTACTAAGCCTTATACCACAGCCAGTGCGGTAACCGGTAGCCATGGCTGGTTATTGTGATCTTACCTGGATTTTTCCTCAAACTTGCTGATCAGGATTTGTTGTTCCTCCTCTGATAATAAATCAATCGCGTCTTCTGCTCCGTGTACTTCCTCAGACCACCAATCATATTTACCTTCGCGCCCATCCGAAGCAGTGATGAAATCCACATAATCCAGGTCACCCGTATCTACAAAAATTTGAATGATGTAACCTTCACAATTGAATCGAATACTCGTGGTGTACTTATCCGCCCAAATGAATGAGGGTTCGAACTTGAAATCATATTTACCTTCGATGATTCCTTTTAAGACTTGAACAGCTTCCTTAGGTGGGATTATTTCTTGTTTATTATCAGCCATCACTTACAATTATATCGTTAACACAAAAGTTGCCAAATAATGTTAATCGATGCAATAATCAGCCATTTTGCTTTTACCTTTGGTAAGGAAGGTAAATTATATACTCACTCAACTTCGAATCAGATGTTTATGAATGGTATGATATAATCTTGTATCAACTACTCCCTTTCCCTTCTCTAGCGGAATAGATAAAAGTAGCTTTCCTTCTTTAGCCTTAAAGTAAAATGGTGGAGCAGTAAGGTTAATACCACTTAGCTTTTTTAGCCGTGTTCCCTGCCCTGAAATAATATCCTTGTTGGGCTCAAATTCACCATCGGGTATGTGCTCTGTAACAATCACATACTTATAACCCGCCAGTTTTTTTACTACCTGGTGAACTTCTTTGTTGGAGATATGCTGAAGCACCTGCTTAAGTATCACACAGTCTGCTGCTGGTAAATCATCCGTGGCTATATCCAGACAGTGAAACTCTAAATTCTCTGCTTCAAACAGTTTCTTATTCCTTTGGATTAGTTCCGGTACAATATCAACAGCCACATACTTTTTAGTATGCTGAATAAGCTGTTTGCCCACATTGAAATCACCACAACCTAAATCACAAACGGTTATTGGAGTCTCAAATGAAGTAAGGAATTCTGAAACAATTTCTACATAAGGCTCTACTAACCCTGGTAAATGCGACCCTTCCCCAGAATAGAAGTCATGAGATTCACCACCCCAAAGATACTCACTATAAACCTGTGCCATAGCCGCTTTTGTCGGCCAGGGTTTCTTTACTCTTTTCGCTTCTCTTTGTGGTTCAGTCATACCTTACTTCGATACTATATCATATCCAAATCAAAACTCCGACTCTATCGGATAAGAAGAGTCTTCGTAATTCCGTCGTGCCAGATATAATTTATTACTTATACGCTTAGCTAATCCCGGAGGGGAAAGTACTTTCATGGATTCCCCAAAGCCCAGGATTTCTCGTTCCAGTTCGAAATTAAATTGAACATGAATAGAAATTATTATCCCATCCTTTACTTTTCTAACGAGCTGCTGAGAATGATGAAGTGGCTTTGTAAGCACATATGGAGCATTTCCCCGGTCTACAAAGATCATAACTTCTCGCGGTCTCATATTTGGACTCGTAGTTACTCCAATTACATGCCGGTAAAAATCCTGTGGATTTAAATTCAACGACAAATACTTTTTGTCTTCCAAAACTTTAATCTCCTGAATGCGATCAAGCGCGAGATTTAATGGATGTGCATCTCTACTCTTACCTCCAACTACAAACCATCGATTCCGATACTCCTTTAAAAACTGAGGGTGAAATTCTAATTCATTGGCTTTTCGGGCACGAAATGATTGGTAAGTAATTGCCAGAACACTTTTATTTAAAATCGCCTGGTACAAATCATCCAGATGATGAAGTCCTCGTAACCCTTCATTTTTTTCAAAATCAATAATTGATCTCGAATTCGGTTGGCTTCGGTATACTTTATTCTCCAGTTTTTTGATCATTCCGTCCATGTCTTCGAAATGGGAAAAACCTTTGAACTGCTTAAGTATCTCTACGACTTCATTTAAGGTTCCTATATCCTGCTCAGTAAGTGGAATATTTGTGATTGTATATTCAGGATCTGAATAGGAATAATACTTCTTCCGCTCTACGATAATCGGAGCATTATATCCTAGCTTGTCCGATCTCATTATTTGAATATCTGACTGAACTGTTCTTCGGCTTACCCCTTTATCAATACCTTCATATTCATATAAAGCCTCAGAGCATCTCTCTATTAAATCTTCCAGAGTCCATAATCTTTGCCTGTTTCTTAAGCAATTATCAATAGTCCTGTAACGAATTAAAGCATTTCTATTTACCGGCATTCAATCTTTTTTAAAAAAAATAGAAAAAAAAATTTGCTGCGCAAAAAGACTGCGCAGTTCTCTTTTATCATTGTCTCGTAATTAAAAATGCAATCAAAAAAGATCATGAAATTCAATGTACTAAATAGAAAGAGAAAGCAGGTCCTCAACTATGAGGGGGAGAGGGCAATAAGGCTCTCTCCCAAGATGGAGCTTTACTCTGCAGTAGTTACTGCTGGTTTGGGTAATCCTTTCTATACCTCGGAAAAAAGTCGGATTGAGAGAATCAGATCATTGATTGCTCAAGTCGACCCTATATTTGTTGCTAAACTGGCTGTTTATGCCCGTACAAAAATGCATCTTCGTTCCATTCCTTTGGTTTTGGTTACCGAACTTGCTCGTGTACATCAAGGCGATAGCCTGGTTAGTAATACTGTATCCAAGGTTATCCAAAGAGCAGATGAAATTACTGAGCTTTTGGCTTGCTATGCAGCAGCCAACGAACGTACAGGGTTCAAGAAATTAAATAAACTATCTAAGCAGGTACAAAAAGGCCTGGGAAGTTCATTCAACAAATTTGATGAGTATCAATTTGCAAAGTATGACCGCCCGGCTGAAATCACACTTAGAGATGCATTGTTCCTGGTTCGTCCAAAAGCTGAATCAGAAGAGAAACAGTCTCTATTCGATAAAATCGCTGATAAAAATTTAGCTACTCCATACACGTGGGAAGTAGAGCTTTCTATGCTTGGCACAAAGAGATTTGCGTCAAAAAGCGAAAAAGAACTTGCTTTCAGAAACAAGTGGGAAGAGTTAATTGAAAGCGGCAAAATCGGATATATGGCTCTTATGCGAAACTTGAGGAATATTCTTGAGGCTGAAGTAGGTAAGGAATCTATTAAAACTGTTGTAGATCGTTTGAGCTCTCCAGGAGAAGTTGAACGCTCCAGGCAGCTACCTTTTAGGTTATTGTCCGCTTACCGGGAAATCGAGAAAGTAAAAAGTGAATATGCTTCCTATATCCTGGATAGCCTTGAGGTTGCAGCGATGCACTCTACAGCTAACCTAAAAGGGTTTGGCTTAAATACAAGAGTAGTAATTGCGTGCGATGTTTCCGGCTCCATGTTTTACCCAATTTCCAAAAATAGCTCTATCCAACTTTATGATGTTGGTTTGCTTCTTGGAATGTTGATGAACATGAGGAGTAAAAACGTGATTACTGGAATTTTCGGAGATTCGTGGAAGCAGGTCAACTTACCTTCTACCAATGTTCTAGCAAATACCCAGAAACTTAACCGAATCGAAGGTTCAGTTGGGTATGCCACAAATGGATATAAAGTGATCAAATCACTAATCAAAAATCGAAAAGTAGTTGATAAAGTGATGCTGTTTACTGACTGCCAGATGTGGGATACACGTGGAAGAAAAAACTCTTTCTCCACTTTGTGGAAAGAGTATAAAGCTTCCATCGCACCAAGTGCTAAACTGTATTTGTTTGACCTTGCAGGCTATGGAAATACTCCGCTTCGAATTGAAAATAGTGATGTATTTCTAGTCGCTGGATGGTCTGATAAAATATTTGATGTTTTGAATGCGCTTGAAGAAGGTGATTCTACGCTTTCAGAAATTAAGCGCATGGAATTATAAAAGCTCCGGCCTCAGAGCCGGGGCAAATTTCGGATGTTGTTGAAATAAGATACTTCGCTCACGTTAGGGGAGGACTTAGCCATAGAGCTATGCCGGGTTCGACTCCCGGAATGCGATTCCCCACTTATTTCGCTTGTTACTCCGAATTAACATATTGATTGAGTGTTGTAGATAAGTCATACTTCGCCATAACGACGTGGTCGCCGGTTCGAGTTCGGCTCTCGATCCCGAAAACTTTCGGATGGGGTAGCTCAGTTGGTAGAGCACGAGAAGACTTTTCGAAGGTTACCTCAATCCCTTTTTGACATTTAGATGTTGTAAATCGGAATACTTCGGTAGACGCCGGTGAAGCAAATGCTTAACTGATCTTTTATAGATGTGCAGGTTCGAACCCTGCTCCTAAGTTATTAGGATGGCGGAAATTCATTTCTGATTGACTATTACTCTAAACACATTAGGTGCTGTTAGTTTACCCTACTTCGATGGTGAAACTCAGAAATGAGTGAGTCCGGTTCGAATCCGGTTACGGTAAACTGAATGTCGCCCTTTTGTATTAATCTTTTAATTTTGGAGTGCTGTAGAGTAGCCTTACTTCGACTCAGGATCGCGTGACGTCGGTTCGAATCCGGCTCCCAATCTCGAACACTTTCGGGGTGGGATAGTTTAGTGGTAAAAACACGAAAAAAGCGGCTTTTCGCCTGTTGCCTCCAGATATTTATTAACTATGGAAAACTTGAAAATTTTTGGAGAGGAAATCATTGAACCCTCTTCTATTGAACAAATAAAAAACTGTTTTAGTGAAGATGACCATGCTGTTCTTACAGCTGATGCTCACTATGGATATGGACACCCAATTGGGGGAGCCGTTGCTTATAGAAACAAGATTTCGCTATCTGGAGTAGGCTTTGATATAGCCTGTGGCAATAAAGCGGTACGTACACCTGTACAGGCAAGTGATGTCAATATTGCAAAAGTTATGGATGAGATCTGGAAACAAATTGGATTTGGAGCTGGAGTACCTAACCCGAACCCAATTGATCATCCCGTACTTGATGAAATACCAGACTTACAGGTAAAAATGACGAACCACATCCAGAATAAACTTCAAAGTAAGGCGGCTAAACAATTGGGTTCTGTAGGATCCGGAAACCACTTCGTGGATTTATTTCGTGATACTGAGGGATTCCTTTGGATAGGAGTTCACTTTGGATCAAGAGGTTTCGGCCATAATATAACTACCGGGTTCATTGCTCTTTCCCAGGGGAAGGGGTTTGGTGAACATGCCAACGAAGGCCCAATGAATGGAAAGCCTATTCTTTTTGATACCCATTCAGAAATAGGTATGGATTATATTCAGGCCCTGGAAATAGCCGGCAGATATGCTTATGCAGGACGTGATGCCGTAGTAAATAAAGTCCTGGAAATCCTTGGAACTGAATCCAACTACGAAGTACACAACCATCACAACTTTGCATGGAAAGAACAACATTTTGGTGAAGAGTACTGGGTAGTTCGTAAAGGTTGTACTCCTGCATTTCCAGGACAAGCCGGATTTATTGGAGCTAATATGTTCGATGATTCGGTAATCATTGAGGGTGTTGATTCCAAGGAATCACAAAAAGGATTGTATTCAACAGTTCATGGCGCTGGACGCGTTATGAGCAGAAGGAAAGCTGCCGGAAAGTTCAAATGGAAACATGGAAGAAAAATCCAGGTGCAACGCGGAGAGGTGAATTATAAAAACACTCAACGCGATGCAGTCAAGAGAGGCATTGAACTTCGAGGTGGCGGTGCTGACGAAAGCCCACAATGTTATAAAAAGCTGGAGGAGGTACTTAGTTTCCATCAGGATACAATCCGAATAACCCATACCCTCACTCCTATTGGTGTGGCAATGGCGAGTGACGGTAAGCATATTTTGATTTTGATTTCAATCTGAATTAAATCCTGTTGTTACATCGCTAGCCTGGTATTATTTTTAAATATGGAATTCAGAATATCCCCCGGTTGGCGAATTTTTATTTATGCTCTATGCCTGCTATTTGGAGGGCTTGGAATCGCTCTTTTATACAATGTTCTATTTGATCGGGTATCGGAGGATATATGGGTACTTGTATTACTTTTTATGCTGGGTCTAATTGCTTTTTCTTTTTCTACTTATGCCTTAATTAGAACTTATCGTGAGGTACTTATTGTCAAAAAGGATCTTTTTTTTCATCAAGTTGCGTTTAAATCCCACTCTATGTTCCTTGCAGAAATACAAGGTTTTGAGATTGATGAAAACTATTTCAGAATAATTCCCAAGTCAAAAAATCAAAAGCCCCTAAAAGTAACGCGCTATCTTGAAGACAGTATATCTCTAATCAATTTCCTCTCACAAAACTTTGATGAACTAAGCTTATATAAACTTACAAGGGAGGCAAATGAAATTGTTGCTGATGAACGGTTTGGCAGAAATAATTTTGAACGAAATGAACGGTTTGAACTTGCTAAAAAGACTACAAAATGGTTGAATGGCACCTCCTTTATCCTATTGATCCTGGCATTATTTTTCCCTTCGCCATACGACCTAGTAATTTTGTTCAATATGATAATTCCGTTTGTTGCGATTTTTCTGATTATTCAATTCAAGGGGCTTTTGAAAATCAATGATAGAGCCAACACTATCTACCCATCCCTATTTGTTTCTCTATTATTCCCTACTTGTGCACTAGGAATGAGGGTGCTTTATGATTTCAACTTTATCACCACTAAATGGATATGGGTTTTTTCTATTCCTCTTTCACTTTGCATCGTATTAATTTTGTTTTTCAAAACTGATGAAGTAGGTTTTTCCAAGAAAAGCGATTTTGGAGCTACTTATATGTTCCCTTTTTTTCTATATGGCTTTTTTTGTTCCGCTATAGCTATATCAAACGTGATTTTTGATACTTCTTCTGCTGTTAGATATCAAGCCGAGATAATTCAAAAGAAGCAATCTGATAACTTTAATAACTTGGTTCTATCTGAAAATTGGCACCCTCTGAATACCAAAAAAACAGAAGGAAAAGTAAGTCTTTCTTTTTATAACCGTGTTAAAATTGGAGATATAGTGACAGTGGAGGTCAAAAAGGGAGCCTACGGAATTCCCTGGTTCCAGGTCCTCGAGGATTCATTTAAACCAACAGGTAAAAGAAATTACGGCTTAACATTACCGGACTCATTGAGCCTTTAGCTCAAGATTGCTTCGTCGATTTCTATTGAATCCAAATCTGTATTTGATACTCCTCGCAAGACTTTCTTGGTTTGTCATTTCGAATCCTCCGAATGGAGGTGAAAAATCTGCACATTGGCGTTAATGGAAATCTTTAGACTTCTCCTCCGCCCGTCTATCGGCCAGGCTGGGTCGAAGTGACAAGTCTGTATATAATTTCTATCCATTTCTAAAAATTTGAAACAAATATTTTTTTAGGTAGTATTGCGATTAGTTTCAAAAAATAAGAATTGGAAATATGAAGCTTTTAACAAGAGCCGAAGAATACATTTTACTTGCCGTTTTTAAACTCGATGAAAACGCTTATAGCATCCCTATCCAGGAAAAACTATCTGAACTGACAGAAAAAGAATGGTCGCTTGGTGGTATTTATATGCCCCTTGAGCGACTGGAAAAAAGAGGCTATCTCTCCTCTTCTCTTTCTGAATCTACCCCTGAACGAGGTGGGAGACATAAGCGCATTTATGCCTTAACCCGTGATGGCAAAACTGCCCTTCGCCATGCGTATGAAGTTCAGCAAAGCATGTGGAGCGGAGTTCCTCAATTAATGTTTGGAGCTAGCTAGCATGTTGCCTCACCCTCCCAAATTAGCAGAAAAGCTCCTGACCAGGCTTCAATATGATGACGTCTGGAAAACCACACTTGGAGATTTCGAAGAGTATTACGCCTACCTGGTTTCTAACAAAGGAAAAAAAGAAGCGGATGCATGGTATTGGCGACAAGTACTTCGATACGCCCCTTCAAAAATCACTCACAAATTCTATTGGTCCATCGCTATGTTCAAGAACTATCTAAAAATTGCTTTCAGAAATTTAAATAAGCAGAAGAGTTACTCCTTCGTAAATATAGTTGGGTTAACTATTGGCTTAGCTTGCTTTTTGATCATCGGGTTTTTTATCCAGTTTGAGCTCAATTACGATAGTTTTCATACTCATAGCGACCGCACCTATCGGGTTATTGAGCAACAACCACAGAATACCTACCTAGGCTCGAATTGGTATGCAGTAACGGCTACTCCTATGGCTGCAACCATGAAAGAAGACTATCCTGAAGTAGAATTCGCGGCCTACTTTACCAGTTCCAGAACCGTTCTGAGGGCCGATGAAAAGAGTATGATTGAATGGGGCATCGCAGTTGATGAAGAATTTTCGAAAATCTTCACTTATACCTGGTATATGGGGAATAGCGAAACTGCGTTAACCGATCCTTATTCCATTGTACTTACTCAAAGCATGGTAGAAAAACTATTTGGTACTGAAAACCCTATGGGGAAAACAATCCGGCAAGAGTATCCTAATGGCAGAGAAGTAGAAAAAACCGTAACAGGTGTTGTTGCCGATCCCCCAAAGAATTCACATTTCGGTTTTAACTATATCGTTAACGATCAAACTACTCCGTATTACGAATACAATCTGAATGAGTGGGGGAATAGCAATGTATACACCTTCATCACATTAAGAGAAGGCGTATCTGCAGCTGAGTTTTCAGAAAAACTACCTGGCTTCGCTTCAAGGTATACTGGTTCTTCCGAATTTTATTCAGAAACCCCAAACGCCCTTCCCAATTATTCACTGCAGTCGCTGGAGGACATCCATCTTTCTTCTTCTCATTTAAATTTCAATCCTTCTACACCAGGCGATATTAAAAACGTGTATATGTTTGCGGTTATCGCAATCATCATCCTATTGATTGCTTGTGTGAACTACATGAACCTTTCTACTGCCCGTTCACTTACCCGGGCTAAAGAAGTGGGGGTTCGTAAGGTAATTGGAGCTTACCAGTCAAACCTGGTTATGCAGTTTTTATCCGAAGCAGTGCTGATTTCTCTTCTCGGGATTTTTGGTGCTATTGTTCTTGTAATTTTTTCGGCACCCGTTTTCGAAACCTTATTTAATCGCAAATTAACCACTCAATTCTTTTTTGAATGGGAGTTCTGGATTACTTCGTTAGCTCTTAGCCTGGTTGTGGGAATAATTGCAGGTAGCTACCCGGCATTTTATATGTCTAAGCTGAAGCCTGTATTAATTCTTAAGAGTCACATTAAAGGAGGGAAAAAGAATTCTATCATTAGAAATCTTCTTGTAGTGGGGCAATTCAGCATTACTGCAGTTCTCCTGGTTAGCTCTATTGTGGTATTCCTTCAATTGAACTTTTTAAGAACTACGGATACCGGATTAAACAGAGAACAGGTCATTACCATACCAAACCGAGACTCCGAACTTTGGGACCAGTTTGAAACTTTACAAGCTGAGCTATTGAAAATCCCCGGAATCGAACAGGTTTCTTCCTCTCAATTCGATCCCATTTTCATGAGTAGCCAAACCAGAGGAACAGAATGGGAGGGAATGCAGGAAGAGGATGAGCTAGGCATTTATGTCTCTCCAGTTGGATTTGATTTCATTGAAATGCTAGATATTCAAATTGTTGAAGGAAGATCATTTAGTGCTGATTTGTTTAAAGAGACGGAGAGGGACTACCTCCTTAACGAAGCGGCCATTAGAGAGATTGGTTGGACAAAAGAGGAAGCTGTTGGTAAATCCTTTTCTGTATGGGGAAATCAAGGAGCTGTTGTGGGTATAGTTGACAACTTTAACTTCCAATCTCTGGATCAATCTATAGCGCCTTTGGCTATTATGCTTACCCCACAAAGCAATCAACGCTATGTACTGCTTAAATCTAATGGCGTTGATATACAAACTACCCTAGCAAGTGTGGAAGAAGCGATAAAGAAATTCTCCCCCGGATATCCCTTCTCATACTCATTCTTGGAGGAACGATATTTGAGCTTATATAACGACGAGCAACGTTTGGGCTCACTCTTCAATTACTTTTCATTGCTTGCCCTGTTTATCGCCTGTATGGGGTTATTCGGGCTTGCTACCTATATCTCAGAACAGAGAACTAAGGAAATTGGTATTCGAAAAGTATTGGGTGCTAATGTAATGCAAATCCTGGCCCTGCTTAATAAAGACTTTCTTAAGCTGGTTGGCATTAGCTTTCTGATTTCTATTCCAGTTTCCTGGTATATCTCAGGTATCTGGCTGGAAGACTTTGCATATAGAATTGAGCTCAACCCTCTCATTTTTGTTGTTGCTGGGTTAATAGTCTTTGGGATCGCTCTATTCACCGTAAGCTTTAATTCGATTAAAACTGCACTTGCTAACCCTGTAGATAGTATTAAATCGGAATAATGGATCACAAACCACCAGAATTAGCGGAGAAGATCCTCACCAAGCTTCAATATGATGATGTTTGGAAAACGACTCTGGGCGATTTCGAAGAATATCACGCTTATCTCTCTAAAAAGAATGGCCCTAGAGCGGCTGATTGGTGGTACTGGAAGCAAGTGTTTAGATATGCCCCTTCAAAAATTATTCACTCTTTTTACTGGACCTTAGATATGTTTAGAAATTACCTGAAAGTTGCAATCCGTAACATCCTCAAATACCGAGGCTATTCATTCATTAACATTTTGGGACTAGCTATTGGGCTGGCCAGTTTTGTACTCATTGGGTTGTTCGTGGTTCATGAAATGAGCTATGATCGACAACACGAAGACTCCGACAAAATTTATCGTGTAGTTCGGAATGATCCACAAGGTTTTTACCTGGGCACCAATTGGTATGCTGTGAATCCTACGCCATTATCTTTGGCTTTAAATGATGATTTCCAGGGTATTGAAGCAGCTGTCGTTTTGGATATCAGAGAGTCATTGCTCAGCACAAATAACCAACCCTTTTTTGAAGACGGCCTGTTTACAAATGAAAGCTACTTCGATTTCTTTTCCTATGATTGGTTAGCGGGAAATCCAGCTACTTCATTAGAGAACCCAAACTCCATTGTCCTTACACGTTCGCTTGCTGAAAAATACTTTGGTGAATCCAACGCAATGGGTGAGGCCATTCTTTTTACCTATGATGATGAAGAGCCTTTTCTTAGAACTGTAACCGGAATTATTGAAGATGTTCCTTCCAACACTCACCTTCAGTTCGATTTTGTGGCTCCGATGAATTCAATGCCAGGATATGAAAGAGAAAGTACATTCTGGCTAAACAATAATACCTACTCCTATATAAAAATTGACGGCACCGTATCTCCTTCGGATTTAGTGGATAGAATTAAGGCACTGTCCGACCCTCAGCTTTTAACCTCTGATTACTACTCAGAAAACCCGCAAAACCTGCCGTTTTTTGCGCTACAGCCTTTGAAAGATGTGTATCTCAAATCAGGAGGTATAAACTTTAATCCCGGAAAAATTAGTAGCGCCCGTTATGTGTACATGCTTTCCGGTATAGCAATTATCATCCTCATTATTGCCTGCATCAATTATATGAATCTAGCCACAGCCCGATCTATGAACCGGGCAAAAGAGATCGGGGTACGAAAAGTAAATGGGGCTTTTCAGTCTAATCTGATCATGCAGTTTGTTGCCGAAGCTTTGGTGTTCTCTCTGGCCGGGTTATTCTTAGCTTTAGTTATAGTCATCACTTTATTTCCCACACTATCAGCTTCTTTAGGGCAATCTGTTTCCCTCCAGATTTTCAATACCCCACTATTCTGGGCTCTTTTCATAGGAATTGGCACCCTTGTTGGGTTGATCTCGGGAAGCTATCCTGCTTTATATATGTCGGGTTTATCTCCGATTGGTGTGTTCAAGAAAACTATAAAAGGAGGTAGCACGAACCGAAGAATGAGAAACCTCTTAGTAGTTGGTCAATTCGCTATTACTAACATCCTGGTTCTTTCCTCTGTCGTCATCTTTCAGCAGCTGAATTATATTCAATCGAAGGATGCCGGCTTTAATCGCGATCAAATTGTGACTATTGAGATCACAGATCCGGAAGTAATGCCGCGTTTTGATGTGCTCAAACAATCTTTCTCATCTAACCCCAACATCCTTTCTGTTTCGTCCGGGTCTCACCTTCCAACAAAAATAGAAAGCCAAACAAGTGGCATTAACTGGGATGGAAAACCCGAAGACTACGATCTGGATACCTTCAACGGGATCATTAATACCAATTACCTGGAAATGCTGGGAGTAGACATGATTGCTGGAAGATATTTTGATGAGGAAATGGATCCTGATACTGCAAACCACCTTATTATTAATGAGTCGTTGGCGAGAAGTATTGGTTGGAGTCCAGAGGAAGCTGTTGGCAAAGATTTCATTCTTTGGCGTAGAGATGGACGCATTGTTGGCGTTGTTCAAGACTTTAACTTTATGAGTTATCATTCCAGCATTGCCCCTCTTTTACTCAGGTATGCCCCCATCGAACAGCATTCTAAAATCATGCTTAAAATCTCCCCTAATAATATGCAGGAGACGCTGCGTTTTGTAGAAGACGAGATAAGAGCTATTTCCCCGGATTTCCCATTTATCCATGCCTTTTTAGATGACACTTTTGATAACCAGTACCGAACCGAGCTAACTCTTGGTAAGATGTTCAACTACTTTACCATATTAGCATTGTTCATTGCCTGTATGGGATTATTTGGGCTTGCTTCGTTTATGATGGAACAGCGTTCTAAGGAAATAGGGATCCGAAAAGTGCTTGGAGCCAACCTTCTTCAAATCATCACACTGCTAAACAGAGATTTCATAAAACTTATTGGGATAAGCCTTTTGATTTCTATTCCAGTAGGTTGGTTTTTGGCAAACAACTGGCTGAAGGATTTTGCTTATCGAATAGACCTGGGGCCTATGATATTTATATCTACAGCTGTAATTGCCCTTGGTGTGGCTTTGCTAACGGTTAGTATCAAATCCTTTAAAACAGCCACGGCTAATCCTATTGATAGTCTAAAATCAGAATAAAACTTAATACTAAGCTTATACCATACTGTTTACTTATTGGCTCTTTTAACTTAGGTTAACTGTGTCTAGGTCGGGGTTCATTAGATCGTTTAAAGCTTAATTCTTAGTCCCATGAGTTCTAAAACAAAAATGGCCCTTAAGGTAACTGCTATAGTTATCGTTCTTTTATTAGTACTAATCCAACTTGAGTTCGTTTTAATACCTGCTATTGCCGGTTATACTTTCTGGATATTGGTTGGCGCTTTTGTACTGCTTCTTATTGGTTCCAAATAAAGCAAAATAGTCTCATTTCAGGTAATAGCTTAGTTTTTTACTACTGACTTTTATGAAAGTACTTACATAGGAATCTGTCCTTTCACTTATGTATTATCTTTTCCTAAATGTTAGAATCAGCCTTTATTATGAAAAAACTATTCATTGTCAGTCTATTTGCTTTTACGACTTATACACTTTCTTTCGCACAGGTAGATATTGTTGAGCCTCCATTTTGGTGGACTAATATGCCCGTGCAGGAGCTGCAAATTCAGCTTTATGGAGAAGAACTTGGGCACTATCGAGCAAGCCTCGATTACCCCGGTGTAATCATCCAAAAACAACTGGCCGTTGACTCCCCGAACTATTTGTTCCTGTACCTAGAAGTATCTCCAGAAGCCAAACCAGGAGAAATGGAGATCGCCCTTAAAAAAGGGAATGAAACTACCACGATCAATTACGAGCTGAAAACCAGGGAGCCTCTAGAAGGTAGAAATCAAGGTTTTGACTCCGGGGATTTAATCTACCTTATGATGCCCGACCGATTTGCGAATGGTAATCCTGATAATGATTCTATTGAAGGCATGATCGAGTCTGCAGATCGTTCAGATCCGGAAAGAAGACAAGGTGGTGATATTGCAGGTGTGGTAGAGCACCTTGATTATATAAAGGACCTTGGTATGACCGCTATTTGGTTTACTCCCATTTTTGAAAATGATATGAGTGTAGAGTATGGGGGATATCATGGCTATGCGGCTACTGATTTATACCGTGTTGATCGACGATTCGGGAGTAATGAAGAGTACAAAGCCTTAATCGACGAAGTTCATAAGAACGATATGAAAGTGATCATGGATATGATCCATAATCATATTGGTGATAAGCACTGGTGGATGGAGGACCTTCCAACTAAGGATTGGGTACATAGCTGGGAAAAATATGGTCAAACCAATTACAGAGGACCTGTAGCTTCAGATCCTTATGCTTCAGAGTACGACTCAAATCGTCTACTTAATGGTTGGTTTGTCCGGGAAATGCCGGATCTAAACCAAAACAATGAGCTCCTAGCTGATTATCTGATTCAGAATACTATTTGGTGGATCGAGTACTCAGGAATTGATGGTATTCGAATGGATACCTATGTATTCCCTGATAAAGATTATATGGCTCGCTGGTCGAAAGAAGTGCTAACTGCCTATCCGAATTTCAATATCGTTGGGGAAGCATGGCTTAATTTCCCGGGCCCGGAAGCATTCTGGCAATATGACAAGGAAGGAACTGATGACGGCTATAATTCCTACCTGCCAAGTGTGACCGATTTTCCATTGGCTCAAGCAGTTGATGCCGCTTTAAATGAGGGTTTTGGCTGGGATAATGGGGTGGCTCGGATCTGGAATATTCTTACTAATGATTTCCTCTATACCGATCCTATGAAGAATGTAATCTTCCTGGATAATCATGATATGGATCGGATTTATGAACGTGTTCGGAAGAATGAGGCACATTTTAAAATGGCTTATACCTTCTTACTTACTACCCGCGGTATTCCTCAAGTGTATTATGGTACAGAATTAATGATGGAGCACGAGTTCCGTGGCGGTGATGACGAGTACCGCAGGCCAAATATGCCCGGAGGTTGGGAAGGAGATTCCCGAAGTGTATTCACTGAAGAAGGTAGAACAGACAAGGAAAATGAGATTATTGATTTTGTAAGCCGCCTGGGCAATTGGCGGCAAACTTCAGATGCAGCCAAATATGGCCGCCTTCTGCATTTTGTTCCTGAAAACGGGGTGTATGTCTATTTCCGTATTCATGAGAACCAAACCATTTTGGTAGTTATGAACTCCAATGAAGATGAGGTTACTATCCCTCGTTCTGTACTGGATGAGGTGCTGGATAAGTTCAAAACCGGAACCAATATCTTTACTGATTCCAGTATCGATCTTTCCAAAGATTTCAAGGTGGATGGAAAAGTAACCTGGGTGTGGGAGTTGGAGTGATTTCCTTCTTTTTTGATATGTCATTCTGAGGCTACCGCCGAAGAATCTAACCGGCTTAATATCCAGTATGATCCTTCGCAGGAATGCTCAGGATGACTTGTTAAAGAGAAAATAAGAACATTGAACATTGAACATTGAACATTGAAAGATGCTCTTACTTCTTTATTCTTCAATCAATATTCTTACTTCCTCACCCTTTCAACAGGTTGGACCTGAAGGCCACATAAGCGGTCATTACCATACAGATTGCAATAAACAGGAAGCCGCCGAATAGTTCGAATTGCTCTACAATCAAGCCCACCAGAGGCTGTGAGACCATACCTCCAACGTATCCCAGGGTAGCCACCGAGGTTAAGGCAATAGCCCCTTCCCGGCCTGCTGCACTGAATACCATGGGGAAGTTTAAGGAAGCGCCGGCACCAGCGAGGAAAACACCAATAGCCCCTACTGCCATATTGGGTGCATATAGTGCAATAACGATCCCTACCGCACCGGATAGTGAGCCTACTACCAGTAGCCTTTTGGGGCCGAATCTATTCTTTAGCCGATCACCAAGAATTCTCATAAGTAGCAACGCGCCTGCAAATGAGGTATAACCAATGGGTGCGAACTCATGTGATACATTTAAGTGATCGGTAAAAAATAGTCCCACCCAATTATTAATAGAGCCTTCAATACATGCTCCCAAAAAACAAATAATACCCAGGGCAATTAGCCCTCCTCTGGGCAACGAATATTTTGGCTTTTCTGCATCAGGATGAGGTGCGTCCTCCGGTAAATGTCTGTAGATCATACCCAGGATTACTAACATAAGTATTGAAACCCCCATGAAATGGGTGACTACCGATACATCCAGACGAGCCATTAAGGTACCAATCAGTGCCCCTCCCAAATTCCCAAATCCGAACCATGAGTGGATTTTTCCCATATGAGAGGTGCCCGATTCCATCTCCACTTTAGCGCCCAGTGCATTTACTGAAATATTGAACGCACTGGATACCGCGCCGATCAGCATTAGTAAAAGACCTAGAGCAATCCAGTTATTCATCATAGCTATTGGTACGAGTGTAAAGGCGACCATTAACCCAGACCAGAGTACAACTTTAGTAGCTCCAAAGCGGTTTATTCCTGATGCTACAATCGGCATCATTACTATGGTCCCTGCTCCTCTAAACAGAAGGGCATAGCCTAATGTAGCCGCCGTGAGTATAGCCAGGTCTCTTACATCGGGAACCCTGGATGCCCAACTTGAAAAAGCTAAACCCAAAATGGACAGGGCTGCGCAAACAGCATTGAGTTCTTTTTTTAGCTTTTTTTCCCTCTCTATATCAATCGAGGTTGTACCAGGTTGGGGCATGAAATACTTCCGTAGTGAGCGCCAAAAATACGGGTAAATCCTTGCAATCCAATTTTGTTTTGGTGTATGTTTTTGTTTGTCGTTAATGGTTATTGGTAAATCATCAATAACAAATAACCATTGTGTAATAATTCATAGCTAACCATTAGCTAAGGGTATATTTCCCTCATTCCTTCGTTCAGCAAGTAACACTTGAAGGTCATCCAGTTCGTCCTGGGAAATAAGTTCTGAATCCAATTGGAGCTCTTTTTTGATAAGCTGATTTCGTTCGGGCCCCAGGACAAAGAACATCCTCAGCAATTCAAGTTCATTTCTAAAGTAGCTATAGGTGAATTTATCTCTGAATGATGATAGCTCTATCATTTCTTCGAAATCGTCGATGAGTGTGGAAGACCTGCCCTGGAGCAACTGATCCACCTGAACTCCCACCTGATCACTTAAACGCACATTAAAACGCATTGGGGTAATGCGCTTCAATAACTGACTGGGTAAAAAATGAGCATGCTTGATTTCAGTATCTAGAACGAACAGTAATTTAAGTAATCCCCCCAAGCCCCTTCTTACTCTCAAATGCCCTTTGAAACACCCATAACATTTTGGGTATTCTTTGAGCTGGCGCATGGATAATCTAAACTCCCGTTTATTTCCACGCCGGGTAGTTGAGATATAGTAATAGGTTTCCGGCTTTTTGTTGGCAACGTTGAAGGGCGGGCGAAGAGAACGAATAAGCAGATTCTCCAATAAAATAGCGTCCGTTTCCGATTTACATATCTCAAACCTGATACGTTGTAACTGGGCGATCATTCGTTGCGTCTTTTTCGACTTTGAATATCTATAAGAAGTTAGGCGGTTATGCAAATCTTTTGCCTTACCAACATATAAAACCTCACCCGCTTTATTGTACATCGTATATACCCCGGGCTCATGCGGTGGCCGTTCTCTTAGCGCCGAGTTAACTCGCTCTTTTTGAGTTTGTGATATGGGTAAGAAGAGATCGAGAGTCAATGTTAAAGCTCAGTTCCTAATACTACTCCTATAATTCTCTGTTTTACTTCTCTTTGCCTGGAAGAACGAAAATTAAAATAGGTTTTCGCATAGAGGAAATCATACTTATATCCCAAAGCAAAATGTGCGCCCGGTATAATCTTCACATCCTCGTCAAATTTTATATCTCCCGTATTACCCAGCCTGCCCGTTATACTTACTCCGGCATCTAAAAAAGGCGTATTTTCGGTTGCACCAAATTTATATCCATACCAGGCTTTAAACGTCAAGAAGCCAAATGTATCAATGTTATCTTCGCTTGAAGAGTAACTAACATAGTCTAAGGAGAAGTTTGCAGATCCTCTTTCCAGGTTTCCTGAGTTAATAATTTTTGCCACCACACCAAAACTAATCCCATCAAAAACGATCGTTTTTGAATCTCTTCCGAACATGAGCCTAATTGGCACATAATTGAGTTCATTCCTCTCATAACCTATAAAAGGATTAATCTTAAATTGATTAGGCTTCTTAATATTGATATAAGTAGGCGAACCAAGCCCCATTTCCGATTGGCAATCGAGAATAAACTCCTTAAACCCTGACTCACTATATCTTAGGTCATCTGTGATAAGAAATGAGCATTCCGGGTATGCTTGTCTCAACTGAACCTGGTATAAACGTTCGTTCTTTCGAGCCAATATTCTCCGGTTATCACGCACGACATAATATTGATTGGAGATTAGCTCTTTTGTCCCTTCATCAGTAGAGATATAAAAATGAGGCCTGGTATCCCTAAGAAAATAAAGCGGAATTGGGCCATCAATTAATACCCTGAGAAATGCATGTTCTGTTATACTGAATGGAGCAGGACTTGCAAGGCCTGATACTCTTAATGGTGTTTGATCAACATCAACAAGTTTGGAGATGTATCGCTCTCCAGATACTTCAAAATAAAGCAGGTCTTTAGGGGTATAGAATTCCTGATCTGCTCCTTCTCTTCTCTTGAAATACAGTTCTTCGGGAGATGATGTCCAATCCTGAAAATCAATCAACCCTCTAAGCGTATCCCCACTTATGGTAACAATCAAACCATCTACAAAGTTAGTTTGTGCGTTTGCCTCATTAGTTACCAAAATTACTGAGCAAAGTATTAAAAGTGTTGTGAACCTGTAGTTACTCCTCATCGCTATTATGCCATAACATTTAAAGATCAATGCCTACAATTATGCCGACTATTCGTTGTTGTATTGCTTTACCAACTTTTCCCATATGATCATATCTACCCTTTATAAAGAATCGATCGTATTGAACTCCCAGCCCTAAGATAATACCGGGCGTAAACTTTGTTTCTTCATCAAATTTTTCGATTTCAGAACTACCTACCCGGACTGACAACGGCAAACCAATCTCAAAAAAACCACTCAATTTTTCAGGAGAAAATAATGCTACATAGCTTGGACTAAATGTTATGAATCCAAAACTTTCAAATTCATCATCATTTTGAGCTTTATAATAGGAATAGTCCAGGCCTAATATAAATGCCCTCTTTTTCTGTTCTTTGTTTCGTTCAATTTTTAGTGCGCCTCCTATCCTGATACCTGGTGCACTACCACTTTTCTCTAAATCAGGTGCTATATCACTATCCCATTCCGGGACCAAATAAGTAAAAGAGTTGTACTCAACCCCAGCATAGAATTGTTTTTTTAGGACAATCTCTTCTCTATCATAGGCATTTGGTATATTAGATAGCGTGCCAAAACCGTAATTGACTGCACATTTCGCCATAAAGTTCTTTAGCGATGACTCATTATAAGCAACCCTGTTAACCCTTAAATCTAAACAGGCCGGGTATTCATCTTCTAGCAGCAACTGGTATAGATACTCATTTTTGGATACTAGTATCCTTCGGTTGTTTCGGATGACGATGTATTGATTTGATATCAATTCCATCAAACCTTCCCTCCCTTTGATAAAATAATGGGGTCGAAAATCATAGTAATAGTACAATGGCATTTCACTGGCAATTACCTCTCTTAAGAAAACTTTCTTTAGTACAGTGAACGGGGAGAAATACCCTGAGGATGTCACTTTTAAGGGTGTTTGGTCAACCTCCACTTCCCTCGGAAGAAACCTGGCCTCACCATGTTTAAAATATTGCACATTTCCCGTGCTATACTCTTCAACCGAGGATGCAGTTTTAATAAATACTTTATCATTACCAGAACTTTTTTCATCAAAACTGACCTGCCCTGATAAGGTATCTCCTGTTATGGTTACTATATACCCATCTTTATAATTGTTCTGAGCAAAAGAAAAATCTGCTAATAATACAGTTACCGAAAGAGTAATAAGTACTCTTAGTGTTGTTTTATAGATAGTCAACTTTTGCTGAATTAGAGATATGGTTAAACGAAAGAGCTGCCCTGCAGTAGTTTGAAAACTAAAAAGAAGACAGCTCTTAAATTTCTCAATCGATGTTAAAATCGATGTAATACACGGTATTACCCCAGATAAGGTTTAGCTTTCCATCTTTTCCGCTTCCTTCAACAGTAATAGTGAAAGCTTCGGTATTATCATCCTTTGATAATACCGACATTGCCACTCTTCCCAGGTCGCGAGATTCATCATAGCTCCTCCCGTTTTGGCCGGTTTGCTTATTGATGATAAGCGTTCCTCCATCTGCTTCCGGAATAGTGAATAGGGTATAATCACCTGCCGGCACATCTAATGAACCGATGGTTAAATCAGAAGATGTGGAGAAGTGAGTTGCGCGGTTTGCTCCGGTTCTCCAACGTTCGCCAAATGGAACAATCCCACCAAATAAATCCCGACCTCTTCGCAAAGGAGAACCATACTCCACCTTAAAGCTTGTTGATCCAATACTGAATTCCTCTTCCACAGCACCGGAAAGAGCACCAAATGATTTTCCTTGACGGTCTAATTCTTTGAACCGCTCTGCTACCTCTTCTATATCAACTGCAGGAACTCTTTCCACATAAAGTTTTCGGGTGGTTTGAGCAGCATCAAGAATCCGGAGTTTCCCACCAGCATTCACTTCCACATCCATTACTCCGCGTGAAGGATGCCGAACTGTTCGTGTATCACCCCCCAGATTCGCAATTACAAAATCCCGAATGCTGTTTCCTGAGATCATATTTTGCATTAGCGTATCTCCTCCTGCCTTTTCAGCTTCCTGAAGAGCGAGATCAAAGGGCCAATGAGTCATTTCTATAAAAGGAAGTGCTCCTTCTTCATAAAGCGTGGTAAAGCTTCTTTCACTTCCCGCTCGAGTGATATAATTGGTTACCAAAGAGTCTCCCTCTCTTACAATAGACCGATTGAAGGTTCCTTCCCCGGAAAACCCATCCTCTCCCAGATACCGCGTTTCGAGGAACTCTTTTACTCCACCAAATTCATCCTGAACAAGTTCATATTCGGTGAGGATTGTTTGTGGCACTCTTACTGCTACCCTCGCCATTAGGCCATTTTCTGTTTTTGTAAAAGTTTCGACGGCTACGGTATCATTTCCGAGCTTAGTTACGAACGATTCTCCCTCTACAGGGTGCTCTACATTACTGCAAGCAGTAATAAGGAGAATTAAAAAAATAGAGAATGCTAGTTCTTTCATGATTTTTCCAGTAATTGTTTTAGGTGTTTAGAGTTTACAGGTTTGGAAATGAAATCGGATACCTTGTCGTCCCACTCCACTTTGTATAAGGTGTGATCACTATGATCTATTCTCGCACTGATCACAAAAATTTCGATTTCTTTTCCAAGTTGTTGTCTTGTTTGTTCAAACTTTTTTAAAAATTCCCACCCATTCATTTCCGGCATATCTATATCCAGTAGAATGAAATCTGGCATGGGATCGCCATTTTCTGCTAGCTTTGTAAGGCCTTGGAGTGCTTCTTTCCCATTTTCATAGGTAGAAACATTATCCTCTGGCAGCATGTTTTTTAGAATCTTCTTTATGCCAAAGGTGTACACCTTATCGTCGTCGATAATACAGATGCTTCTTTTTTTCGTAGTCATTTCAAGCGTATTTTAAATGTAGTTCCCAGTCCAGCTTCACTCTGCACCTCTATCGAGCCACCCATGGACTCCACCTGGTTTTTTGTAATGAAAAGTCCTATCCCTTTTGCATTTTCATTACCATGAAAAGTCTTATACATCCCAAAAAGTTTCTCACCGTGACGATTTAAATCTATTCCCAGCCCATTATCACTCACTTCTAAGTAAAAACTACCTTCCTCTTCCCATGCTTTTGTTGAAATCAATGGGGGTAATTCGGGTTTTCGGTATTTAATGGCGTTAGTGAAAAGATTGAGGATAATACTTTCCAAATATGCAGGATTGTATTCGAATATGAGGTCATTGGGGATTTGCTCTTCGAATTTCACATTATTCGTAAGAATATCGGTAATCAGAATCTCTTTCGTCTTTTCAACAAATTCTTTCAGGTTTACATCATCTCGTAAATCAACCGTTTTTTGCTGTTGATCAACGATTTCATTTAAATCGGAAATAGACTCATTCAAGCGTTCAGATGCCGTTTCTAAATATCCCAGTATTTCCTCTTTTTCACTTTCGGATTCCTCAGGATCGTACAGGCTAAGTAACATGGAGATATTTCCGGCATGATTCCTCAGATTATGAGACACGATGTGGGCAAAGTTTCTCAGCCTCTGATTCTGCTGGGTAATAATATCCAGGGTCGTATCCAACTCCTCTTCTTTTCTTTTCCTGCCAGTAATGTCAGTAACAATAGTTAAAACTGCTTCTTCCCGAGAGTCAATTTGTTTGAATGGGAGCTTTATGGTTTGATGCCAAAATTTTTCCCCACTTCTTTTCTTCGTTTCAAATTCAGGGATAAAACGGATTTCCTGGGTTTCGATTACTTTCAGGTCTTCCTCCAGGAACAGCCTTGCTCGTTCTTCATCAACACCTAGTTCCAGGTCTGTCTTCCCTAAAAACTCTTCCCTTGGTATCTCAAAAAAGTCACAGGCCGAGTCATTAACCATGATGTATCTTCCCTGCCTGTTCTTCACAAAAATCAGGTTTGGAATTTGGTTTAGTACCGATTGGAATTGCTTTCTCAATCGCTCATTAATCTCGGCTACTCTCTTTATGTCAGTAATATCGGTGATAAACCCAGGCGATAGGATACTCCCATCTTCCTGCAATTCCGGAGTAGCTCTTCCCTTCACCCATCGTTCTCCTTTTTCGGGGTGATGAATTCGGTATTCGCAATCCCATTTAGACACTTCCTTTACGGATTTAGTAATAGACTGCAGTACCCGTACGATATCATCCCGGTGCACTTTCCTCATTAGGGGCTTAAAAGAATTAATCAGCATTTCGGGCCCCATATCAAACATATCTCTTATGCCGCTACTCACAAATGGAAAGCTAACTTTTCCATCCTTATCTACTCTATGCAAATAAAGAAAGCCCGGAGCAAGTTCTGATAACTTCGAAAACCGTTTGTTTTGCTCTTCCAATTCAGCTTCCAACAACCTGGAATTGGTTACATCACGGGTAATACCAAAGGTGCCTATTACACGGCCTTTATTATCATAAAGTAGCTGTTTGCTTGTCGAAGTCCAGCGCACCTCTTTTGAACCAAGGAATACTTCTCTTTCAATTTGATGATAAATGGGTTCTTTAGTTCTGAGAATTTCCTGCTCATCATCATAGGCCTTTTGAGCATGTTCTTTTTCGAAGAAATCAAAATCTGTCTTTCCGATTGCTTCACGGGGGTGATCCAGGCCAAACTTCCTGGCACAGGTATTATTGATACGAATAAACCGACTCTCTTTGTCCTTGAAGAAAATACTTTCATTCAGGTTGTCCATCAGGCGATAAAAGAATAAGGCATCCTGGGGCATGAGTTGCTTCTTTGTCGAGCCTTTTTTCTTCGATTTGATATGACCAGACATTAAGATAGGACTCCCGTCTTCCCCCCAATAAACTACCTCACCTACCCATTCAATAATCTGGTCTATGCCACCTTCATCCTGGTAGATTGTTTCATAACGAAATGGAATTTCTCCTTTTGACTCAACATGAGCTTGAAGAGCGTATTGAAAACTGTTTAACCGTTCTTCATTAAAGAGGGATTTAGCAAAATCAAAATGAACAGTTTTTTTGGTTGTAATTCCAAAAAGAGCCTTTAAAGAATCACTGGCGTGAATCTCCCCGGTTTGAATATTCCAGGACCAAAACGACTTTTCGAGGCTCATTATTAGTTAGTTCTGTGTTTTATAGTGAATAGAAAACCCAGTCAATTATTGAAAATACTGGTCTGAAAGGCATTCTCAAATTTTTGAAATCTTTTTTATCATATTGCCTGATCAGCAAATATCACACATGGCATCATTTCAAAACAAGATTATATTGGTAACTGGCGGAGCTCGAGGAATCGGTTACCTGATGGGAAAAAAGTCTCTCCAAAAAGGAGCAAGACACTTAATTCTTTGGGATATAGATGAAACTAAATTGCAAGACGCAAAAAACGAACTTTTGGAGCTGGGTTATTCTGTCTCCACTCAACAGGTCGACGTATCTAGTTCAGACCAAGTTGAACGAGCTGCAAAGGAAGTGTTGACGCAATTCGGGCATGTAGATATCCTTTTCAATAATGCCGGAGTAATAGTTGGAAAATTATTTCATCAACATTCCAGCCAAGACATTGATCGAACCATTGATATTAATGTGAAAGGGTTGATGTATGTAGCTAATCAATTCCTTCCCAAAATGATGGATCGAAACTCCGGACATATTGTAAGCATTACATCAGCAGTAGGTCTTACCCCTAACCCTGGAATGGTAGTTTATGCCTCTAGTAAATGGGGTGCCGTAGGCTGGGCGGAATCTTTGCGACTAGAACTGAAAAATTCACATCCCGGAATCAAGTTCCTGAATGTAATGCCAAGCTATATCGATACCGGAATGTTTTCCGGGGTTAAAGCCCCTCTTCTTATGCCCCTTCTTGATCCTGAAAAGATTACGGATAAAATAATCTCTTCGGTTGAAGCGGAGCATATCCACCTTAAAACACCTTTTATGGTAAAGACTACTTTATTCTTTAGGGGAATATTACCAACCTGGCTGTATGATTTTGTTGCCGGTCAAATATTTAAAGTCTACGAATCAATGAACACTTTTAAAGGGCATCCTAATGAGTAAATACTCCAGCCTCCTTGATCTTCAACGGCAAAACTTTTTGTCTAATGAAACGAAGTCACTTTCCTTCAGAAAGAAGCAGCTTACTACTCTTAAAACCATGCTGAAAGAGAATGAAAAGGCTATTTTTGACGCTGTTCATAAAGACCTTCGAAAAGCACCCTTTGAAACCTACGGTTGGGAAGTCGGTTTAGTCATCAACGAAGTGAACTATGCCATTAAGAATCTACAAAAGTGGGTGAAGCCTACGCGGGTACCTTCCTCACTGGTTAATTTTCCTTCAGAAAATTATATCCTCAAGGAGCCTTATGGATGCACCTTAATCATTTCTCCCTGGAACTATCCGGTTCAACTATGCTTGCTCCCGCTTGTTGGAGCCCTGGCCGCTGGCAACACGGCCATCTTAAAGCCCTCTGAACTTACCCCACACACTGCTGAGCTGCTTTCTACTTTAATTACCAATTACTTTTCTTCTGATACCGTTGCGGTTTGTACCGGAGGAGTAGAAGTGAGTCAGGCATTGTTGGATCTAAATTTTGACTATATCTTTTTCACAGGAAGTACTCGTGTTGGAAAAATCATAATGCAAAAAGCAGCAGAAAGACTCATCCCTGTTACTTTGGAACTCGGAGGAAAGAGCCCCTGCATTGTTGATGAAACTGCAGATATAGCGGTTTCGGCAAAGCGAATAGCCTGGGGAAAATTTGCTAATGCCGGCCAAACCTGTATCACCTCTGATTACCTCCTAATTCATCCGTCGATCAAAGATGAATTTCTGGTAGAGCTGGTATCTGCTATTCATACTTTATATGGTGAAAACCCTGAAGCTTCTGAAGATTATCCACGCATTGTTAACGAAACTCATTTCGAGAGGCTTTCTGCATTCCTTGATAATGGAACGCTGGTATATGGGGGAAATACAAATCCCGAAACAAAATATATAGCTCCTACTATTTTGGATAATATTACCTGGGATGATCCGGTAATGCAGGATGAAATCTTCGGACCTATTCTTCCTGTTCTTACTTATTCTGATTTAGATGATGCGGTAACCCAAATCCGAAACGCACCACGTCCTTTAGCCTGCTATATATTTACCAATAGCGAACATACAGAGCGATATATCCTGGAACATGTAACTTTTGGTGGTGGCGCTATTAATGATACGGTGGCACAATACGCCAATCATCACCTGAGCTTTGGAGGGGTTGGTGCCAGTGGATTCGGTTCCTATCATGGAAAAGCAAGTTTTGATTCTTTCACGCACCAAAAAAGCATCATGAAGAAAAATTTCTTGCTGGATATCCCAGTTAGATACGCGCCATACAATGGCAAAATGAAATGGCTTAAAACCATCTTCCGATGAGTATTCCTTCTTCCTTCAGCGCTATCCTTTCAAAAGAGACAAATGAGGGAATTATCCCTCTGATATCGGAAGTGTCTTACTCGGAGCTCCCCGATCATGAGGTAACCATCAGGGTGCATTATTCTTCGCTCAATTTCAAAGATGGGCTTTCCGCTTCTGGTAAAAACCGGGTCACAAAAAAATACCCTCATGTATCAGGCATTGATGCTGCCGGAGTAGTCATCGAAGACACAACAGGTACCTACCAACCGGGCGATTCAATTGTAATTAACGGAAGAGATTTAGGAACCAACACCTGGGGTGGTTTTGGAGAGATCATCCGCGTACCAGTTGATTGGATTGTACCTAAGCCTGAGGGTTTTTCCTTTGAACACGCTATGACCTTTGGAACAGCCGGATTTACAGCCATGTATGGTATCAAGCGATTGCAACGAGAACTTATCACTCCTGAAAGTGGCCCTATCCTTGTAACCGGAGCAACAGGTGGAGTGGGTTCATTTGCCGTGCTCGGGTTAGCTCAATTAGGATATAAAGTTGTGGCTGTTTCCCGAAAGAAAGAAGCCAGGGATTTCCTTACTCAACTTGGAGCCTCACATTTTCTTTCCCCTGAGGAAGTTTTAACTGATAGCCCTTCCCCTCTTCTATCTCGCAAATGGGCGGGGGCGATTGATACCGTTGGTGGAGTTTTACTTGATGCGCTGCTTCGGCAAATGTACAGCAAGGGTGCTATTGCTTGTTGTGGAAATGTACTTGGTAATACACTTGAGACAAGTATCTACCCTTTTATTCTGAGAGGAGTGTCTTTACTCGGTATTGATTCTGCTTTTTGTGAACAACCTTTAAGAAAAGAGATATGGAGAGAAGCGGCTCTACTTCCATTTGATCAGCTTCCGGATGGTTTTTATAAAGTCGTTGATAAAAAAGCTATGCTTGATGAAATCCCGAAAATCTTGGAGGGAAAGGTTCAGGGAAGAGTGGCTTTAACCCACCAGTGAACTTGTTAGTAATCCAGGTGTGGAATTTCGTTCTGTAGAGAAATCAGTTTTTCAAATGCTTCTTTGAAATCAAAAAAGCTTATCGGCTTTAAGAGAAAATACAACCCTTTTTCTCTCTCAATTTGTTGAATCGTCTCTGCATCAGATTCACCTGAGAATAGAATCGCTGGCATTCGATTACCAGCTTCTCTTAACCCTTTTATAAGTTCCGTTCCTTTTATAGCGCCATCCAAATGAATATCAGAAACAAGAATATCAGGTTTTAGCAGTGGAATTTGTTGAAGAGCTGATTCTCCACTACTTACGGTGCCTACTACTTCATGACCCATTTCTTCAACCATTTTGGATGCCAGCATACATAATACAGCATCATCCTCCACGATTAAAACTTTCGCTTTATCAACAATCATTAGCTAAAAACCTACTTTTATAAAATCTAGACTAAAATATTGGAGATTTTTAATGATTCAAAGTTTTTATTTTTTAGCAATCTATAGGGCCATTCTTGTCAACCAGACCTTTTCTTTTCCTTTCAAATCATTCATTGATTTACTACTATTATCTCGTGAAAAAATTCCGCTCATATACTAGTTCTTCTTTTATTCTAAGCCTGTTATTAAGCCTTGCCTTGATGATTCCTGCTCAGGATATGATGCTTCTATGTGATATGATGAGCAATGATCATGAAGTAGTTTCTTCAGCAATGAAAGGAATGGATCATCATGACCAAAAAGAAGATTGTGATTCAATGGGGATGGGAAATGATAGTGAGTCAGAGAATACTCACTGTGATGCAATGCTAGATTGTAATTGCATAGAAGTATTGGCCGCTAGAAAAAATGCCGTTATATCAGCGCCTATGCATATAAATATTTCTTTTTCCTTAATTTTTGAATCTTTCGATACATCTATTTCTCTTTCATCAATAAAGGAAGTTTTTCCTCCTCCTATATGGCGTCAAATATCTTATTCCCCACCGGACTTATTTCTTGAAAATGAATCGTTTCTGATTTAGAGATATGTAATAATAGTCTTCGCAAAAGCAGAAGGCTGTTAGCTTTTTTGCTTCGACTGGTCAGTCAATTAAAACTATTACAACTATAGAGCTTGGCTAATGCCAATCTCACTAATTCAGAATTATGTTAAACTCCATTATCCGGTTTTTCCTGGAAAACAAACTGGTTGCAGTACTCCTACTGGTGTTGCTTGTTGGATGGGGAATTGTAGTATCTCCATTTGGTTGGTCGATTGGTTCACTACCTAATGACCCTGTTCCAGTGGACGCCATTCCTGACCTGGGTGAGAATCAGCAGATCGTTTATACACCCTGGCCCGGACAATCCCCACAAGATGTGGAAGATCAAATTACCTATCCGCTAACCACACAGTTGCTTACGGTACCAGGCGTAAAGACCGTCCGAAGTACATCCATCATTGGCTTTTCCAGCATCTATGTAATCTTTGAAGAAGGCGTAGATTTTTACTGGAGCAGGTCGCGTATCCTTGAAAAACTAAATTCACTGCCTGGCGGAACATTACCGGATGGAGTACAACCTTCCCTTGGCCCTGACGCTACAGCACTCGGACAAGTTTTTTGGTATACCCTAGAGGGAAGAGATGCCGAAGGTAATCCAGCTGGAGGTTGGGATCCCCAGGAGTTACGCAGCATCCAGGACTATTATGTGGGCTATGCCCTTTCAGGAGCTGAGGGAGTAGCTGAAGTCGCACCTATCGGAGGCTATGTAAAAGAATACCAGGTTGATGTAAACCCCAATTTACTACAGGTTTACAATATCTCTCTTGTTGATGTTTTCAATGCTGTTCGAAAAAGCAATACCGAAGTAGCCGCAAGAACCATCGAGTTAAATAAAGCAGAATACCTGGTTCGAGGGCTGGGATACATTCAGGGAATAAGCGACCTGGAAGAATCGGTAGTAAAAGTAGTAGATAATACCCCCATCCGAATAAAGGATGTAGCACGCGTTGCCATGGGACCGGCTATGAGAAGGGGTGCGCTGGACAAATCCGGAGCCGAAGCTGTTGGAGCAGTGGTAGTAGCACGACAAGGAGCCAATCCCCAGCAGGTCATTGAAAATGTAAAAGAGAAAATTGAGGAGTTAAGTCCCGGGCTTCCCACAAAAACTCTCGCTGATGGCAGAGAGTCCAAGGTTACAATCGTCCCTTTTTATGACCGATCCGAATTGATTTCTGAAACATTAGGCACCCTGGAGGAAGCACTCAGCCTCGAAATACTCATTACTATCATTGTGATTGTGATTATGGTGATGAACCTGCGTACTTCATTCCTCATTTCTGCCATGCTTCCGGTAGCTGTGCTAATGACTTTCATCGCCATGAAGTATGGAGGTATAGATGCTAATATTGTTGCGCTTTCGGGTATAGCCATCGCTATTGGTACCATCGTGGATATGGGAGTTATCCTTTCCGAAAACATGCTCCGGCATATGGAGAACCGGAAGGAAGGTGAGTCATTGCTGGAGGTAATTTATACCGCAACTACCGAGGTAGCCTCTGCTGTTATCACCGCTGTTTCAACCACTATTGTGAGCTTCCTACCCGTCTTTACCATGATTGCTTCGGAAGGAAAGCTGTTCAAACCCCTGGCTTATACCAAAACCTTTGCGCTTGTTGCTTCTATTATTATTTCAATCACCCTAATCCCTCCTTTTGCTCACTGGCTTTTCTCTATTCGGATCGAAAAGAGAATCGTAAAGTTTGGATGGAATATCGCTCTGCTTGTTGGTGGTATCATTGTCCTGTTTGTAGGACCTGTGTGGGCCGGGCTTGCCTTGATGGGTTTTGGGATCATCAATGGATTGACCTGTTTTATGAACGATGGATATACAAAGCGAGCAACATTCCTGAATAATGTTTGGAGTGTGCTGATTGTAACCTGGTTACTCGCTCAATACTGGCTTCCACTAGGCCCTTCCAATACCTTCGTGGCAAACCTCTTCTTTGTCATCCTGTTAATCGGGTTTATCCTCCTCACTTTTTGGCTGGTTATTCGATACTATGAACCTTTAATCTCCTGGTGCCTGGATCATAAACTCACTTTCTTATCTATTCCGTCCTTCTTTGTGGTACTCGGAGTAGTAATTTGGCTGGGCTTTGGTAACGTATTTGGAGTAGTTGGGAAAACAGGACTGGAAAATACTCGATTCTGGGCTACTGCTGAGGAAAGCTTTCCCGGACTTGGAAAAGAATTCATGCCAGCGCTGGATGAAGGGGCTTTCTTATTGATGCCAACAACCATGCCCCATGCCGGAGTGGAAGAAGCCATGGATGTAATGCAGAAAATAGACATGGCGGTTACTGCGATCCCCGAAGTAGAGCATGTGGTTGGAAAGATGGGACGAACCAACTCTGCCCTTGATCCGGCTCCTATCTCCATGTTTGAAAACCTGATTGAATATAAATCAGAGTACAAAACAGACGAAGACGGACGGCGAATACGGTTTGAAGTAGATGAGAATGGTGAATATGCCCGAGATGAAAAGGGTGAACTCATCCCTGACCCAGGTGGAAAGTACTATCGACAATGGCGCGATCATATCCAATCTCCGGATGACATCTGGGATGAAATTGTAAGCGCCGCCAGGATTCCAGGCACTACCTCGGCTCCAAAACTGCAGCCCATACAAACCCGATTGGTAATGCTTCAATCGGGAATGAGGGCACCTATGGGGGTTAAAGTAAAAGGCGCTGATCTTGAAAGTATTGAAGCATTCGGGCTTCAGCTTGAAGAAGTGCTAAAACAAACCATCGGGGTAAACCCATCTTCAGTATTTGCAGACAGAATTGTAGGCAAGCCCTATTTAGAAATCGATTGGGATCGCAACCAGCTAGCTCGCTATGGATTAACCGTTCAGGATGTGCAGCATTTTGTTACAGTTGGGATCGGAGGTATACCTGTCTCAACATCAGTAGAAGGCAGGGAGCGTTATCCAATAAGGGTTCGTTACGCGCGAGACTTCAGGGACAACCCCGAAGCCATTTCTGACTTACTCGTTCCTACCAAAACCGGGGCTCAGATTCCCCTTTCTCAGTTAGCCTCTATCGAATTCCGGAGGGGTCCACAGGCTATAAAGAGTGAGGATACTTTTCTCATTGGCTATGTGATTTTCGATAAGCTGGATGGATATGCGGAAGTTGAGGTAGTAGAAAATGCCCAGAGAACTATTCAACAATTAATTACTGACCGATCGATTGTGGTTCCCGCGGGAATTAGCTTCGAATTTGCTGGCAGCTATGAAAACCAAATCCGTGCTGAAAAACGACTTAGGGTTATTCTCCCCATTGCCCTGATTGCTATTTTCTTAATTATGTATTTCCAGTTCAAATCGGTAGCCACAACCGGAATGATCTTTAGTAGCATCTTTGTGGCCTGGGCTGGTGGTTTTTTACTGGTCTGGTTATACGGTGAGTCCTGGTTCCTAAACTTTGACTTGTTTGGGCAAAATATCAGAGACCTTTTCCAGATGGGAACGGTAAATCTAAGTGTGGCGGTCTGGGTAGGTTTTATAGCACTTTTTGGCGTGGCATCCGATGGAGGGGTGGTTATGGCGACCTATCTCGACCAGTTGTTTGATAAGAAAAAACCGACCACCAAAGAAGACATCAAATCAGTGGTGGTAGAGGCCAGCACAAGAAGGATGCGCCCTACACTTATGACAACCGCCACGACTATCCTGGCGCTTCTTCCTGTACTAAACTCAACCGGCCGTGGAGCTGATATCATGGTTCCCATGGCGATTCCAAGTGTTGGAGGAATGCTCCTCCAAATTATTACCCTGTTTGTAGTGCCCGTTCTCTACGCCTTCTGGAAAGAATTTAACCTCAAAAGGAGTCTGAAATGAAACAGATATCCCCATCCCTTTTCTTATCTATCTTACTTTTACTTAGTGCGTTACCCATGAGCACCTTTGGGCAAACGCTGGAAGAATACCAGGAAGAAGCTGCTCGAAATAATCCTGAATTAAGAGCTTCTTTTAATGAATATCAGGCTGCACTTCAGAAAGCACCTCAAGTAAGTTCCTTGCCAGACCCTGACTTGAGCTTCGCTTATTTTGTAAGCCCCATAGAAACCCGGCTTGGCCCTCAACGCCTGCGGATATCGGCTACCCAGATGTTTCCCTGGTTTGGGTCACTTAAAGATCATGAGACCAAAAGTGTACTAAATGCCAAAGCCCGATTTGAAGTTTTCCAGGAACAAAGAAATCGAATCTTTCACAATATGGAAGTGCTCTGGTCAGAACTTTATACTGTTCAGGAGCAAATACATCTGGTGAATGAAAACCTTGAAATCGTAAACACTCTGGTGAATACCAGTTTGAGGAAATATGAAACCGGGTTAGTACCTCAGGTTGATGTGCTTCGTGCACAAATTGAGCAGGAAGATCTGAAAACCAAAATTCAGCTACTCGAAGATAATAAGCGCTTGTTGGTCATTCAGTTTAATGAACTTCGAAATGTTGATCCTTCCGAGAACATTAATACACCCGATACCCTATCCCTCCACTCCTTTGATTCATTCAATGAAGAGGCCTGGCTGGAACAGGTACATTCAAGGAACCCTAACCTGAATCAGCTGAGGTATAGAGAGAGTGCTGCCGAAACGAGTATTGAGATCGCCGAAAATGTTGGAAGACTTTCTTTTGGTGTAGGGCTGGATTATATAGCCACTGGAGAACGAGATGATGTTACTTCCCTAACCGATAATGGAAAGGATGCTATGGTGGTTCGGTTGAATATTAAAGTCCCTTTGTTCCGAAAGAAATATCAGGCTAAGGTAGAAGAAGCCTCGCTTATACATTCTGCCGCCCAATACAATACCATGCACTTAGAGAACCAACTTGAAACGAGTTTCTATACGGCATTAAGAGACTTAGAAGATGCCAGGCGACGATATGAGCTCTATACTGAACAGCAGATTTACCGGGTTGAACAAGCAGTGAATGTACTCCTTCAGTCCTATGTATCCGATAACCTGCAATTCGAAGAAATTTTAAGGCTTGAGCGACGACTTTTTTCTTATCAATTCGAGCGAATAAAAGCCGAAGCGGATGAGTTCCGGGCTTTTAGCTATTTACGCTACTTAAGCGGCGAACAAAACACCTCTCCTGAAGACATTAACTATTGATCACAGAATTATGAAAAACCTAAGAACTTATATTGTTTATGCGGCTGTTGGTATTAGTGGAATCCTGATTGGCGCGTTGCTATTTAGTGGGGGATCAGAGCCCCAAAGCCTGGATGAACATATTGCAGAAGCGCATACCAATGAGGATGGAGAGATAATCTACACGTGTAGCATGCACCCTCAAATCCGGCAATCAGAACCTGGCAACTGCCCTATTTGTAGTATGACTCTCATTCCAGTTGATGATAATTCTTCAGAAGCTGATCCGAATAGTTTGGTAATGAGCCAGGCTGCCATGCAACTTGCCGAGATCGAAACCTCTCCGGTCATTAAGTCCACTGCAATTTCCACACTTCGACTACCCGGTAAAGTAGCCGTGAATCAGAGGAAGAGTTCTGCTATTTCTTCCCATATTCCCGGCAGAATTATTGATTTATATGTGGATTTCAAAGGGGATTATATAGAAGAAGGCGAACCAGTAGCCTCTATTTACTCACCCGAGTTAATTGCCGCCCAGCAGGAGTTATTTGAGACTGCTAAATACAAAGAACAGAACCCTACTCTGTATCAATCTGCGCGAAGGAAACTGGAGCTTTGGGAACTCCCGCTTGCTACCATCGACGAAATTGAAGCGGAAAACATGGTCATGGAGAGTGTGGACATTGTTTCCCCAGTATCCGGTTATGTTCAGGAAATAAATGTACAACGACAAAAACACGTAATGGAAGGCTCCTTGATGTATGAGGTGGCCGATTTATCCTCGGTATGGGTGATGTTCGATGCCTTTGAGTCGAATGTATCGGTTCTCGAAGTTGGTCAGAAGCTAGAATTCACCACCCCCTCTTATCCCGGACAAAGCTTTTCAGGGACGGTGGATTATATAGATCCTGTTATCCAGAACTCTTCCCGGTCTTTACAATTCCGTGTTGAAGCAGATAACGAAGACCTCCGACTAAAACCAAATATGCTGGTAGAAGGAATTTTGAATGCACAAATAAGTGAGGCCGATCAACTATTAATCCCCACTTCTGCTGTTCTTTGGACGGGCACCAGGTCGGTAGTATTTGTGCAGGAACGTGGTACTTCAGAGCCTACCTTTTCAGCCCGGGAAATTACCCTTGGGGAGCGAGTAGGAGATCATTATATCGTGATAGAAGGTTTGCAAGAAGGAGAACTTGTTGTGACCAACGGCGCGTTCAAATTAGACAGTGCTGCCCAGCTAGCGGACAAGCTTAGCATGATGAATAGAAATTCTGAAACGAATACAACACAACCTGAACCTGAACATGAGCATCACATGATGATGATGGAAATGGCCGAAGTAAATGAAGATTTCCGCGATCAGTTAGTATTAGTAATCTCCGAATACCTGGAGCTTAAAAATAACCTGGTACAATCAAATCCCGGAGCGGTAGCTGCATCAGCACAACAAGTTCTTAGTTCTCTTAATGCCTTGGATATGGAGCTGTTGGATGGTGAAGATCACATGGAGTGGATGAGTGAATTCCCAGCTCTTAAAACGAGTACAGAATCCATTTTAAGTTCCTCTTCTCTTGAAGAGCAACGAAGCTCTTTTAGAGACTTGTCTGCTCAACTCATCGAAACCGTTAAATACTTCCAAATTCAGGGGGTGTATTACGAACAGTTCTGCCCCATGACTAATAATGGAGCCGGCGCTTACTGGCTAAGCGAACAAGAAGAAATTGCCAATCCCTATCTCGGTGAAGATATGAGCCATTGTGGGGAGACGATAGTGTGGTTGGAGTTTTGAGGGGGTTCAAATGCCATTCTAAAATTTTATCGCGTTCACTCTTTCCATTAATTGTTCCATTCGCTTCATTAGCTGCCCGAATGACACCGAATCCTCTTGAATCATGTTCTCCTGCATCGCCCGGTAATCTGCTTCCCAAAGAGCTATTACTTTTGGAGGAGGAATAAGATTTACATTGCCCGGAAGATGATTTGTATAATCAATGCCGGCTAATCTTGTAAATTGCCCCCGATGAGCAATTATTCCTTTGTATAATTCTTCATCTTGTAGAGCAGATGTGGCCAGGTTCTCATCCATCATTTTGTGAAGATCATATAAATGCCTGCTAAGCCTCTCCGCCCTTAATTCTTCTTCATTCCGTTGAAACTCTTCATGAAGCAGAAATATTTTCTCCAAAAAGGTTCTTTGTGGTAATACACAGGGAACTTCAAATTCAAGGAACTTCAATCCCACAGAATCCAACATTGGGTTAATAATCGGGCCTATTATTCTGCCTTCAAAAGGCTCAAACAACGATCGGGCACTCAGCTCTACTAACACTCTGGGAGGCAGATACGAAACTCTATCTGTTAATTCTGGGTATTGAATTTCTATTTTGGATGGGTCGGCATCTGAATTCGGGTTTGGGTTTACTTGTAATGTTACATCCGCACCTTTCTCTTTAAGTTTCTCTTCCAGAGTCGGTGTGAATTCTTCCAAAACAAAGTTTCGGATCGTTTTCCTGAGCTTGGTTATTTTCTTTTTTCCTAAGCTTCCGGCAAAACCAAATGACTCTCTATCAATAGCCAGATCGATGTCTTCTGAAAATCGCTGAATAAGGTTCCAGCCTTTGCTTAATGAAGTTCCTCCTTTAAATACAATTCGATCAGCTAACGGGAGCTCGAAAATAGATTGAAGAGTAAGGGTAACCCACCAGTCTTTTTCTACTGCGGCTGGTGGCAATCCTAACCGGGCACCTGTTTGTTCAAATATTAGCTTCTTTCGGTCATCGGGTAATTCAAACCACGCACTCATAGTCTATCCTCCATTTTCCACTTCAGCCAACATGATCTTTCTAATCCATGCAGGAGCCAGTTTCGCATCGTGTTTCAAAAGCTGAATGTCTTCTTTCTTCAGAAGATCCTGAATTCTTATTAGTTGTTGCCCGGTAGTGTTTTCCTTTCCTATTTCGCGCAGTGCCTGAATCACCAGGCCACTGATTGTTCCCTTTACCGCCAGGTTTTTAGGAACCGTGCGCTTAAATTGAATCTTCCTGTTTCCAACTTTGATACTCCGCTGGGATCCATCGGTTAAATATACCGCATTAAGTGGCACCTGGGTAGATAAGCCCAGCTTATTCAGGGCATAAGCTCCTGTTGGAATTATTTGAGCCTTATCTCTTTTAGCAACTGCTTTGGCAATAATATCAATGGGGGGATAAAGAACTCCCAATTGTTCATCGACTTTTGGGAAAAGGTAAATGCCATGAGCCAACCGAACCAATATCCCTTCATTCTCTAACCGGACAAGAGCCTTGCGTACTGCTTCGTTTGTTGCGAGGTCATAAAACATTTCCGGGAAAAAAATTTTTCCACGCTTAAAGTCTCTTAATCGCTTAACTATTTGTTCTTCAGCTGTTTTCACTAAATTTTTATTTAAATCTTGTCACAAATTTAGTAAATATTTGTGACAGAATATGTATTCAAAAAAGACGTGGTTACTTATTTCCGAATCATAGAATAAGCTCTTTTAACTATAACTCTTCCTGTATCAGCCCCTTAACTAACCGCTCATTCACTTTCTCTCGTTGCTCCAGTTGGGCTTTCAACTCATCGCAAATAGCAAAAAGTTTCGATGCGCTGAACAATGCGGTGTTGTTCTTCGAGTGGGAGGAACAGGCAGCTTTACATTTTGAAGCTTCGTTCCATTGAAGTTTGCTTGATTCGTTTGTTTAGTGATCTCCGGTTCAATTTCATTTGTACGGCAATGTGGTGTATTAAAAATAAGATGAATACAATTCTTCAAAATTGCTTTTGCTTATTGCCTAACTATGTAAAGACATTATGCCTGGTCACTAACAAAAAAACCCTGACTCAAAATTTTGAATCAGGGTTTAAATGTTATCGTGGGACCGGGCGGAATTGAACCGCCGACACACGGATTTTCAGTCCGTTGCTCTACCAACTGAGCTACAGTCCCTCCGAAGGGCGACAAAGATACCTCCTTTAATATCTAGATACAATACAAAGGTGGACTTTGTTTGTTTAATCTGCTTTTGAATAGGAAACTTTCAGTAGAACCTTTAAACAAGCTTTTCAGTCATCCCGGGCTCCGACCTGGGATCTGTAAAGGTATACCTGTTTAGCCGTTTCAGATTCCGGCTTTCGCCGCGGAATGACCCTTTTGGTATTCGAAGAGCGTTTCCTATCCCGAAACTGGGTTATTTAAGAAAGATGGATATCTTTCAAACGTATCTGCAGGGTACGCCGGCCATTCCAGAAATTCTCTTCCAATACATAAGCAATATCAAAGGTTTCGCCGCCACGAATGGAGGGCAGGTATTCATGCATATTAAAACCGATAGTATCGAACACCCCGGATCCGTTTTGCTTCACTTTCATTTTAAGATGACCATTACCTACCACTGAAGGAATTCCCACTACCTGCACGCCTTCTGAAACAAATACCGGGCGAAGGTTCGAGGGCCCAAAAGGTTTAAACTGGGATAGGAGCTTCCAAAACTTCATATCTATTTCAGCAAAATTGAGCTTGGAGTCGATGGAGATTTCTGGCTCAAAATTAGACTCTGACAACCCTTGATATGCAATTTGATTTACTCTTCGGCGGAATTCAGAAAGGTTTTTTTCTTCAAGAGTCAAGCCTGCAGCAAATTCGTGTCCTCCAAATTGCTCCAGTAAATCTTCGCACTGTTTAAGTGCATTGTAAATATTGAAGCCCTTAATACTTCGGGCCGAGCCTTTGATTTTGCCTTCTACATTACTCAGCATGATTGCCGGGCGATGGAACATATCCACTAACCTGGAAGCCACAATCCCGATAACCCCAAGATGCCAATCTTCTTTATACAACACCAGGGTAGAGATCTCATCCATATCCAGTACATCATGAATCTGGTTCATTGCCTCTTCCATCGTAAGAGTATCCTTATCTCTCCTTTTCAGGTTGATGGACTCTAGCTCATGGGCCAACAGCCGGGCTTCCTCATAGGAATCGGCCACCATTAGTTTTACAGCAGCGCTTGCATCACCCATTCGACCGGCCGCGTTAATTCTCGGGCCAATAGAAAACACAATTTTTGAGGTGTTAATATCCTCTATTGGCATTTTAATGAGCTCCATCAAGGCTTTAATTCCCACGCGGGGAGAGCTCTGAATCATCTGAAGTCCGGCTTTCATCAAAATGCGGTTCTCGTCTATAATAGGCACGATATCAGAAGCGATAGAGATCGCCACCAGGTCTAAAAACTTGTTGGCTATGCTACCTGGAAGGCCTAATCGCTCCAGGGTTCCTTGAATCAGCTTGAATCCAACCCCGGCTCCCGACAGGCCATCAAAAGGATAGGTACAATCAGGGCGCTTTGGGTCAAGTACAGCTACGGCATCAGGAATTGAATCACCTACGGTATGGTGATCGCAGATAATCAGCTCCATTCCTTTGGCCTTCATTTCTTCTGCTTCTTCGATGGCTGTAATGCCGCAATCAACGGAGACGATCAGTTTGGCCCCTACACTTTCGGCGTATTGAATACCCTCCGGATTAATCCCGTACCCCTCCTTGAATCGATGAGGGATATAGTAATCGGCATCCACTCCGAATTCCTGCAAAAAGGTGTACAGACATGCTGTTGCTGTGGTTCCGTCAACATCATAATCTCCATACACCAGCACTTTTTCGCTTTTACGAATAGCCAACGCAAGGCGCTCAGCACCTTTGTCCATGTCCTTCATTAAAAAAGGATCATATAGAAGATCTATTGTAGGTCTGAAAAAAGTCTTTGCATCATCATAATTTTCTATGCCACGAATAGCCAGCAAATGGGCTATTTTTTCCGGAACTCCGAGCGCCTGCTGCAATACAGGCACGCGTTCCTTCTGCTCCGGCTGTGCGTACACCCAGCGGAATGACATTGTTATCCTTTCTTTTTCTTTTATACATAAAAGGTTGTCCGGCGATCAAACCGTAACACCAGGTGTTAAATTTTTTTCAACGATTCTAAAATACAATAATGTTGAAAACTTTCATTGCATAGCGCCCTGCTAAATCACCAAATTCGTGAACTGTTGCATTATTGCGTTTAATAATTAACAAGCACCATTTTCGCATTACAATTAATAACCTTTTCCCTTTTTACTTATTATAATCGAGGTATTATTTTTGTGGATATTAAGTGGATAAAGCGAGAGCTTTGGAAGCGGTTCCAATCAATAAAAATTTCATGCTAGACACCCCTGTTAGAGAAACTTCTGTGAATTCCCTCGATAAAGAAAAATTCCCTGTTTTTAGCACGCTTCAAGAAATGGAGCATGAGCAAGTTGTAATTTGTTCCGACCCCGAAATTGGGCTCAAGGCGATCATTGCTATCCATAATACCACATTGGGCCCCGCTCTTGGCGGTACACGAATGTGGATGTATCAAACGGAAGAAGAGGCTATGCGTGATGTACTTCGCCTCTCGAGAGGTATGACCTATAAATCTGCTATTTCAGGGTTAAACCTTGGTGGTGGTAAAGCAGTTATTATTGGAGATCCTCATACAGATAAAAATGAAACACTCTTTAGGGCATTTGGTCGCTTTGTAGATGGACTCGCCGGCCGATACATTACTGCAGAAGATGTAGGAATGACAGTTCAGGATATGGAATGGATTTATTCTGAAACCAAGTATGTAACCGGAATTCCTGAGACCCTGGGTGGAAGTGGAAATCCCTCTCCTGTCACTGCTTATGGAGTGTTTATGGGAGTGAAGGCCTGTGCTAAAAAAGCTTTTGGCAACGATTCTCTGGCAGGGAAAAAGATTGCTCTTCAGGGCGCCGGAAATGTGGCTTCTTTTTTTGCTAAGCGCGCAGCCGATGAGGGCGCTAAATTATTTATTTCCGACATCTACGCTGAAAAAGCCAATAAGCTGGCTGAGGAAGTAGGCGGAGCCGTTGTTTCTCCGGACGAAATCTATGGACTGGATGTGGATGTATTTGCCCCTTGCGCCCTTGGTGGTGTGGTTAATGATGACACCATGGATCAGTTTAAGTGCCCTATAATAGCAGGAGGTGCTAACAATATCCTGGATAATGAAGACGTACATGGGCAAATGCTTGTTGATCGTGGAATCATCTACGCTCCTGATTATGTAATTAATGCCGGTGGAGTCATCAACATTTCCAGTGAACTGGAAGGATATAATCGTGAGCAGGCCATGAATCAGACCGCAAAAATTTATGATACTACCCTGAATATCCTTAGCTATTCTGAGGACCATAATACTCCAACACATAAGGCATCCAACATTCTTGCTGAAAAGCGAATTGCAGATGTGGCTCGCTTGAAATCTAAGTACTCCTCCAAAAGCCATTTCTCAGGAAGACTCGGCGAAATGTATATGACAGACCGCCGTTAATTCACAGGTTTAATCCGTATCTTTGAACCCCGACTTTCATCGGGGTTTTTTTATTTAATCTATTATTGAACATTCATGAATCGAGAGGAATACGAATTTAAAGACCGGCTTATCAAGGGAATTACTGAGGACGGGCATTTTAAGATTTCGGTAATAAAAACTTCTGATGTTGTAAAAGAAGCAATGGAACGACATCAGCTTTCATTATTAAACACAGTATTACTAGGTAAAGCTCTAACAGCTGCTATGCTGCTCGCTTCGGAACTAAAAAAAGAAGAGCGTATCCAACTTCGCCTTGATGGTAATGGTCCTGTTGGTACCATTTTAGCTGAGGCAAATAGCCTGGGAGAGATGCGGGGGTATGTTGGCAGTCCATCAGTTGAACTCGACTATAATGATGCTTCGGTACAAATTGGAGATGGTATTGGCGAAGGTATCCTGACATTTACAAAAGTGCTCTATAACGAAGCTGAACCAAGAACCTCCAGTATTCAGATTGTAGCAGGAGATATCACTTCTGATGTAGCTCAATATCTTGCTCAGTCTGAGCAAATACCTTCAGCAGTTCTTTTAGATGTTGGTATTAATGAAGCAGGAGAAGTTACAGAAGCAGGGGGCATACTTCTTCAACGCCTACCGGATGCGCCGGAGGGACAAATAGATATGCTTCAGGAGCGTCTCGGTTCCTTTCCTCCTATTGATCAGCTTTTGTCAGATGGACAATACATCGACGAGATTATGACTAAAGCAATCTCTCCGATTAAGGTAAAAGAGCTAGGCCGTCAACTGGTTGATTTCTTTTGCAGATGCTCCAAAGAGCGATTCATGGATGCCCTTGCTATGCTGAGCATGGATGATCTCAAAGAACTGGAAGGAGAAGGGCAGGAAGTGGCGTGCCACTACTGCAACAATAGAGAGAACATTTCGAAAGAAGACATCGCTCAATTAATAACTCAGGCACAAGCAAAACTAAACTAATTCACGATGGGCAGACTTTCAGAAGATGATATACGGTTTATAATCAAACGAGCTACCATTCTCCAAAAATACCATCAGCAATCTCCAAATAAAGAATTGCTGCCCACTTCTGAAGATTTTGATACGGCATATTCTATTGGTGAAAACCTGGCTATCCAAAGGGAATTTATTCACGAGGCAATAGTAGAGTACATTGGCTCCCCTACCCAAGAACCTGTTTCTGTTGATACTGGAAGTAGCTCAAAAGCGAAAATAGTGGGTTATGCTAACGGTTCAATTGATAGTGCTTTAATGCACGAAATACGAGCCATGTGCGAATATCACTTCAATTCTATCGGGAAGGTAAGCCGCCGAAAAGGGAATATATACTGGAAAGCAATGCCCTCCGGGATCAATAGATTCTTTGAAACCTCTTCTTCCCCTACCCTGGAAATATCTCCACAAGAAGCTGGGCAGAAAATTACCATCACCCAAAATCTACAAACCTATAACAAGTTCTATCCTTTTGTTGTGGCTGGTTTGTTTACCGCTGTGATGCTATTTGCAGGAGTTGTATTTGGTCAAGCAGGAAATGATGGAACTGCTCCCATGCTTATTATTTCGGGAATGTTTTCTATAGCTGCTTTTTTTATCTCCCGATTCATTCGGCGTAAGAAGATAAAACGGAAAGAAAAGCTGATAGAATTAGTGGAGGATCTTCAGCAGGTCATAGAAAGGAAGTTTCGAAGTAAAAACCTCTCTGCGAAGCAACCTCAGCCTTCGATTGTTATCGAAGAAAATGAAATTGATGCGCTGGAAGACATTGAAATCAAGATTTCTAAGCAAGCGCCTACCAAAAGCTAATTTGTTTTATAGATGCTACTAAGCATTTACATATAAACTTTTTTTGGTAACCTTTGTGCGTGATTGGTTATTCGTTAATGGTTATTGGAAAGGTCGTTCACCAATAACCATTAACGAATAACACTTAAGCTCAGTGAGTAACTAATGGATACTAATTTATTGTACTTTATCCAATATCAATTAAGCCTTAACTTTAACCGCCCAATCAAAATTTAGCCCAAAAAAATGGCTGCTCGAGTAGTAATAGTTGGTGGTGGATTTGCAGGTATAGAGGTTGCAAAGTCCTTGAAAGGAAATGATTTCAAAATCACCATTATTGATAAATCTAATCATCACCTCTTTCAACCCTTATTATACCAAATTGCTACTGCGGCTCTCTCTCCCGGTGATATAGCTGTGCCGATACGGTCGGTGTTTAGCAAGCAGAGAAATGTGGATGTGATTCTTGGTGAGGTTGTTGCAATTAGCAAAGACGACCGATCCATTCAACTCGCTGATGGCGATGTAATCCCTTTCGACTACCTCATTTTAGCTACAGGGGCCAAGTACAACTACTTTGGAAATGATGAATGGGAAAAATATGCGCCTGGGTTAAAATCACTAGATGACGCCATCCGAATTCGTGAACGTATTCTACTTTCACTCGAGAAAGCAGAGAAGATTCCGGAACTGGAAGATCGAAAGCCTTATCTCACCTTTGTAGTAATTGGTGGGGGACCAACGGGGGTAGAAATGGCGGGTTCTATTGCTGAAATTGCCAAGCGAAACATGATGCGCGATTACCACAACTTCCATAAAAACGAGACCACGGTGTATTTGGTGGAAGCAGCGGGCACGGTATTAAACGGATACCATGAAAAACTTTCGGAAAGCGCCTTGAATTCACTTACTAAAATGGGTGTACAGGTAATTTTGAATTCACCGGTTCAGGACATCACCAAAGAGGGGGTACATCTCAAAAACCATTTTATCGAAACTCCCAATGTAATCTGGGCTGCAGGAGTTGCTGGAACCTCAGTATTAAACCAGCTGAATGAAGATTCTGACAGAACCGGTCGGATAAAAGTTAACCCCGATCTTTCCATTCCTTCCGATCCTAATATTTTTGTTCTGGGAGACGCCGCTCATTTTCCTGATAAAGATGGAACGCCTCTTCCAGGTGTGGCTCAGCCTGCCATTCAACAAGGGCGTTTTGTAGGGAAGCTTCTGAAAGGTGAGCAGAAGGGTAAGGAGCGTGGTGCTTTTAAATATAACGATAAGGGTATCATGGCTACTATTGGTCGGGCTAAGGCTGTAGCCGATGTAAATGGTTTTAGATTAACTGGCTTTTTTGCGTGGGTGCTTTGGGGGGTCGTTCACATTTTCTTTTTGATTGGTTTTCGAAATAGATTTAGAGTATTCGCGGAATGGATTTGGCATTACATCACTTTTAAACGAGGGGTGCGGTTAATCGCCAAGAAGAATGTGACTGAGGAATGACTATTTAGTCATTCTGAGGCCTGTCCTCCGCAGTAAGCTACGGAAGGCGGGCTACTGCCGAAGAATCTAGTCGAGTAAATGGTTAGATCCTTCGCAGGTATGCTCAGGATGACCTCTATACTAGATCGAAAAACTAGTCCCGCAACCGCAGTTGTCTACGGCATTAGGGTTATCGAAGGTAAAGCCGCGGGCGTCTAATCCATCCGGATAATCAATCTCAATACCTTCCAGATATAATAAATGATCTGGGTTTACAATAAGCTCTACACCAAAGCTTTCGAATACAGTATCTGTGTCCATCCTATGATCTAGCCCGAGCTTGTAGCTTAGTCCTGAACAACCACCACCTTCAACAGCTACTCTTAAATACAGATTTTGGTGGCTGGAATCTCCGTCCTTGATCTTCTCCACTTGTTTAGCGGCTCTTTCGGTAAGCGTAACAGGTTCTCCTGTTAGCTCCTGCTTCTCTTCCAAGGTAGAGAACTCCTCTTCCTCAAAATCAATCAGTGAGGCAATTACGTCGTCTAAATTGTCTTCTTTTGTGCTCATTTCTCTTGTAGTTCTATTGTCATCCTGAGTGAACGCGAAGGATCAACGAAATAGAGCGGTTAATAGGTTTTCGTTGATTCTTCTGAAGTATCCTCAGAATGACTTTGAAATTACGCACTTTTCTTGGAAAAAGTATAATGGGCTACTCCATCGCGTTCAAATAGATCCAATACCCCTGCGCTTACTAAATTCACCAGTATTTTAGCGGCGGTATAGGTAGTTGTATTTATTAAAATCGAAAACCGTTCTACGGTGATGTCGCTATACTCATTCAAAAACCGAAATAAGAGACGCTCCTTTTCTCCATATTCAAAAGTAACCCCCTCTTCTTTGCTCCCGCTTTTTAGGACTTCAATCCACTCATCTGAAGCCAGTACACTTTCGTCCTCACGGCGTACGAAAACCTTCCTTCCCTTCTTTCCTTTCAAGTATATAGGCTTTTCATCAGATTCCTTTACATCGACTAAAAGCACATCCCTTCCTGACACGCTAATTAATTGGATATTGATTTCGGGAGAAGGAACACAGACATCGTCTATTGCCTGAGAAAGCCAGAATTCTTCTTCCATATAGCTTTCCACCCCTACAATTTCTCCCTGATCAGAAACTCCAATTAGAATCTTCCCTCCATCAGTGTTGGCAAAAGCAGCAATTTCTCTGGCTATTTTTTCGGGGGAAGCGACCTTTTGCTTGAATTCCAGGAATGAGCTTTCTCCAGTAGCGATCAGATTCTTAAGATCTTGTCTTTTCATATCAGAAACTTCAACATTTCCGGTATGCTGTAAATAAAATTCCATCTCGTCTTTCATAGAATTGCCACCTTCTATTTTTGACGATTGATCAAAGCCTGACATGCAATGATCTGACGTCTGTTTAAATGATAACTTCGTTTTTGGGATCTCTCGTCATTAACGCATTCAGTGCGTCTTTAGGGTCTTCCTCTTCAAATAATACCCGATATACTGCTGAGGTAATGGGCATATCCACACCCGTCTTTTGAGCCCATCCGTAAACTGACTTCGTAGTTTTAACGCCTTCAGCTACCATATTCATGCTTTTGGTAACTTCTTTCAGCTTTTTACCCTGTCCAATTTGATGTCCCACATACCTGTTACGACTGTGTGTTGACGTACAGGTTACAATCAAGTCACCCATCCCTGTTAATCCAGAAAATGTATCCGGGTGAGCCCCCATCATAGCTCCCATTCTTCGCATTTCATGAAGGCCCCGGGTTATAAGAGCGGCTTTTGCATTATCACCAAGCCCAGCACCATCGATAACGCCTGCAGCAATGGCCATAATATTTTTCACCGAACCTCCGATTTCTACCCCAACCACATCATTATTTACATATACCCTGAACATTGGGGTGAGAAAGGTGTCCTGGATAATTTTCGCCGTTCTCGTCGAATATGCGGCCGCTACTACTGTGGTAGGCTTTAACGTGGCTACTTCCTCAGCATGACTAGGTCCATAGAGTACTCCTACATTATCTTCGTAGGTTACCCCCTCCATTACCTCAACCAAAATCTGGGACATGGTTTTAAAAGTATCGTTTTCTATTCCTTTTGATACCGTCACTAGTATTTCATGTCCGTCAAGACAGGGCTTAATCCTCGCTGCAATCTCTCTTAAGGTATGTGATGGAGTGGCAAACAAAATCATATCCTGGTCCCGCAGACATTGCTCCAGATCGTGGTATGCTTTAATTGATTCAGGAAGCTCCAGATCTGTTAAATACGCCGGGTTCCTATGGTCATTATTAATGGTATCCACGACTTCAGCTTCTCTTGCCCAGATCTGTACATTATTGCCCGCCGTATCAAGGACTGTAGCTAAAGCCGTACCAAAACTCCCGGCGCCAATTATGGTCACATTCCGCTTTATCATGCTTCAACTCCTACTGTCTGTTGTTCCTCTTCCTCCTCGTTATTCTTTTTTGAGGAACCCACTTTGCTTTCAGTACCATCCCGAAGTCGCTGGATGTTCGATTTATGTCTGTAAATAATCCCCGATGCTATAAGCACACTAAATATGATAATACTGCCATCTACTTCCATCCCTAGTCCATACTTCATCACAAGCAATGTAATCGGATAGACAAATGAGCTTAACATAGATGCCAGAGAAACATATCGGGTGGCTAGGATAACAATTACAAAAATTAAGAAAGAGATAGAGATGGATATGGGCTCTATACCAAATAACATTCCGCAGGCAGTGGCAGCCCCTTTGCCCCCCCTGAATTTTGCAAATACCGGAAACATGTGCCCAATTACTGCAAATAATCCACAGGCGATTTTCAAAAAGGCTTCAACTTCCCAGTTTGGAGGCGAAAGTGGCCCCGAGAATAGATCAAAGGCAACTACACTTAACCAAAAAGAAGGGACAAAACCCTTCATGAAGTCCAACACAAAAACCGTTACTCCAAATGGAACACCAAGAACCCGAAATGTATTGGTAGTTCCCGCATTTCCACTTCCATGTTCACGAACATCTACCCCTTTAAAAACCTTTCCTACCCAGATAGCTGATGGGATAGAGCCAAGTATATAGCTAATGAATAAGACCGTTAACGTAGACAGCATAGAATAGATTTTGAACTAAGATACTACCTGAAGCCTAGGAAAAAAACTAAACGTGCCTTTCAGCATGATATGAGGAGCGCACTAGTGGGCCACTTTCAACATGGCCTATTCCCAAGCTCTCTCCTATTTCCTTGTATTCCGCAAATTGATCCGGGTGTACCCACTCCATTACCGGATGGTGCATTTTGGTTGGCTGCATATACTGACCGATGGTAAGTACATCTACTTCGTGGTTTACACAATCCTGCATAAGCTCAATCACTTCTTCACGGGTTTCCCCAAGGCCAACCATAATTCCGCTTTTGGATTTAATCCCTGCATCTTTGGTTAGTTGAAGTAATTCGAGCGAGCGCTCGTAACGAGCTTGTGGTCGAACTCTTCTGTACTTACTTGGTACTGTTTCAAGATTATGACTCAATACATCCGGAGGAGTATCCAACACGATTTGAAGCGTTTCCCAATCTCCTTTGAAATCCGGGATAAGTGACTCAATAGTAACCCCATCTATCGCCTTTCGAAGCTCAACATGAGTGGCAGCAAAAATAGGAGCGCCCCCATCCTTTCGATCATCTCTGTTTATAGAAGTAAGCACCACATGCTTTAATTTCATTTTCTTAGCCGCATCAGCAACTCGCGCCGGCTCATCCCAGTCCAGGTCTTTTGGAGGCCTTCCTGTTTTAACTGCACAAAATGCACACGAACGTGTACAAACATCCCCAAGCAACATAAAAGTAGCTGTACCGGCACCCCAGCACTCTCCCATATTTGGGCACCTTGCCTCAGCACAAACCGTATTCAGCTTATGCTCATTAATGGTATCCAGCACTTCCTTAAACTTCTCTCCTGATGGAAGCTTAACGCGAAGCCATTCGGGGCGTCGCTGTGCCGATTTTTTTTCTACTACCTGAAGTTCTTTGATCATGTTATTCCTTTTGTGGTCCTGCCTCCAATCCCGAAGCTTTCGGGAGGAGTTCAGAACGCTCCAAAATTACAAAAAATTCTTTTCTAGTTCTTTCTTCCCGCCTTTTGGTTGAATCTGAGACTCGAACACTTCTTCGAAGTATCGAACGATCTTTCCTTTTACTTCATTCAATGGAATTTCCTTCCCGAGCAGTGCTTGTAAACTGGTTACTTCTTTATCTACAATACCGCAGGGTACAATGTGATTAAAGTAGCTCAGGTCAGTATTAACATTGAAGGCAAAACCGTGCATGGTTACCCATCTTGAACTTCGTATTCCAAATGCAGCGATTTTCTTTTCTCCAATCCAAACGCCTGTCAATCCATCTATCCGTCCTGCTTCGAAACCGTAATCAGCACAAACTTTAATTAACACTTCCTCCAAAAAACGAAGGTATTTGTGGATATCGGTAAAGTGCCGATCTAAATCCAAGATTGGATATCCTACAATTTGTCCCGGTCCGTGGTAGGTTATATCTCCACCACGATCTATTTTAACAAACTCAGCATCCAGTTTTAGTAACTCAGCCATTGATCGAAGCATGTTTTCCTCTGCTCCGCTTTTACCAAGGGTATAGACATGAGGGTGTTCTACAAAAAGGAGGGCATCGTTTTTTCTATTCCCTTTAAACTCACCCTTTTGCTCTGCTCGTTTCTCCCGGATAATTACTTCCTGCACCTCTCTCTGAAGCTCCCAGGTAGGCTGGTAGCTGGATTGTTCCAGGTCGTATAGTTCTATTGTTTTTTTCACTCTTTGATGTCATCCTGAGGATACTTCCGAAGGATCTAATCGTCAACCCGTTTAGATTCTTCGCTTTCGCCTGTCCTCCGTACGAGTACTTCGGAAGGCGGGCTCAGAATGACTTAATTGGTTTAAGACAAAAATGGCTCCCAAATAGGGAGCCAATCTCTTAATTGCCCGTTTCAGATCCCGCAACCTGTGCTGAACTTGATTCAGTATCAAATGCGGGATGACAATTACTTCTTAACAGGGGTTCCTAAATGAACACCTTCGTTATATGCTTCAGCTACTGCTTCCATTACGGCCTCTGAAAGAGTTGGGTGCGGGTGAACAGCACTGATAATTTCATGACCGGTAGTTTCAAGATCTCTAGCTACTACTGCTTCAGCGATCATATCTGTTACACCAAATCCGATCATATGGCAACCTAACCACTCACCGTATTTGGCATCAAATACTACTTTTACGAATCCTTCTTCATGACCCATTGCTGTAGCCTTACCACTTGCTGAAAGCGGGAACTTACCTACTTTGATTTCATAACCAGCTTCTTTAGCTGCTTCTTCGGTCAAACCAACAGACGCAATTTGAGGCTCGCAATAAGTACAGCCAGGAATATTACCATAGTTTACCGGAGTAGGTGATTCACCCGCTAACATCTCTGCTAAACGAATGCCTTCATGAGTTGCCTTGTGTGCCAACCATGGAGCACCTATAATGTCACCAATAGCATAGATACCTTCAACACCAGTAGAGTACGTAGAACGATCAACAACAATAGCTCCTCGCTCAACTTTTACACCGATTTCTTCTAGGCCAAGACCTTCAACGTTACCAGTAACACCAACCGCAGAAAGAACCACATCGGCTTCGATTTTCTCTTCGCCTTTTTTGGTTTTCACGGTTACTTCAACACCATTTCCTTTCTTAGCCACTTTTTCAACGGTGCTTTCTGTAAGGATGGTCATTCCTTTTTTCTTGTAGATCTTTCCTAGTTCGCGCCCCACATCTTTGTCTTCAACAGGAACGAGCGTTTTCTGAAGTTCAACAATAGTCACTTCCGTTCCAATAGTGTTGTAGAAATAAGCGAATTCAACACCAATAGCTCCTGCTCCAACAATGACCATTTTCTTTGGCTGCTTCTCCATGGTCATCGCAATCTCGGAATCGATGATCATCTTGCCATCAATCTCTAATCCCGGAAGTTGACGTGGACGAGCACCGGTTGCAACGATAAAATACTTCGCTTTGATGCTTGCTGTTTCCTTTCCGCTTTCGTCGTTAACCGCTAGTTCTGTTTTAGATTTGAATACTCCGGTTCCCATGAAAACCTCGATCTTATTCGCCTTCATCAGGAACTGAACACCTTTGCTCATCTTGTTAGCAACACCACGGCTTCGCTTAACCATGCCACCAAAATCCGCGGAAACATCTTTTACATTCACTCCATAATCACTGGCGTGCTGAATAGACTCCAAAACCTCCGCTGAGCGTAATAGTGCTTTCGTAGGAATACATCCAATATTCAAGCACACTCCACCCAAATGTCTTTTTTCTACAATAGCCGTTTTAAAACCCAATTGTGAGGCTCGGATTGCTGCCACATATCCGCCAGGTCCTGAGCCAATTACACATACATCAAATTCTTTTGCCATGATTTTCTTTCAATAAATAGTTTCCAGTTTCAATATCCCTTTGCCTAAAAAAACTCCAAAACACCATCTTTAGTGGTTTTGTGTATTAGTGGCACTATTCCAAGAATTTCCAATAGTCGTCAGGAATTTTTAAGGGCTAAGAAGGTACGAGTTTTGGGGATGAAGTTCGAATCATAGCGGAGGTTTTGAAACTGATAAAACAGAGAAAAAAAATTTGATCCACAGATTTTTTATTCTACATTTGTAGAAACAATTCTAATACTGTAGAAAATGAATCTATCCCAAACCGAAGAAGAACTCATGCAATACCTCTGGAAGCTGGATAAGGCGTACATGAGCGACTTACTTGAAGAGTATCCGGAACCAAAACCCGCCCCAACAACGGTTGCCACCCTGTTAAAGCGGATGCATGAAAAGGGCTTTATCGATTATAATCAGCGAGGGCGGTCAAGAGAGTATTTCCCGCTGGTTAAAAAAGCCGACTACTTCGGTAAACATGTACGGGGATTGATTTCCAAGTTCTTCAATAACTCATCGGCTCAATTTGCTTCCTTCTTTGCTTCAGAAACTGATTTATCAGAGAAAGAACTAAACGAGCTTAAATCAATCATTGAAAAAGAAATAGAGAGGAAACAACAATGATTATTTATCTAATCAAGTCCACCATACTGTTAGGCTTGTTGCTTGGATTGTACAAGCTATTACTTGAAAATGAGAAGATGCATTTATTCAATCGGTTTTTTCTCCTTTTTGCACTGGCATTTGGACTAACCGCACCGCTTATCACCTTTGAGGTGAAAACTAATACTAAAGTAGCCGGAGTCGATATCCAGCAAGTTCAGTCACTAGCCAACGAACCTGCTGAATTTATCTCGGAATCTGTGACTCCAATTCTTGTTCCTCAAAACGAAGTTGTTTCATCTACTCCTGTAGAAACGACAGATATCCAGGAAACAAGTACTTTGCCCGCCTTCACCCTTCTGAATGCAATTATCTTCATTTATGGTTTAGGAGTTTTAATTCTATTCGTCCGGCTTTTGGTTGGTATTGGCGAAATCATAAAAAACATACGGGCAGGGGAAAAAACGAAAACGCCTTCTTCTACTCTTGTTTTGCTAGATGAGGCCATTACTCCACAATCCTTTTTGCGTTGGGTATTCCTATCTAAATCAGACTATGAATCCGGCAAAATAGGCCCGGAAATTATGGAGCATGAACAAACACATATCCGACAACTTCATTCATTGGATGTGCTTCTGATTGAGATCCTCAAAATTGTATTTTGGTTTAATCCGGTGTTCTACTGGTATAGAAACACCATCCTGTTAAACCATGAATTTTTAGCGGATGATGGAGCGCTTTTAAAAAGCTCTTCAACAGAAAACTACCAGGAGCTGCTTCTTTCTTACTCTACAGGAAAATCGAAGGCTAAGCTTGAGAGTACCTTCGGTCATTCTTCGACTATAAACAGACTTAAGATGCTTTCAAAAAAATCGTCTCCATTTAAAAGATCTGCGAAGTTGTTCTTGTTGATGATTTTTTTGATAGGTGTAGGTCCGGCCTGTTTAAAAACCGGAGTACAAGATGATAACCAAATACCTCAGCTGGCTCGAGATTTAGTGGTTCATATTGGAGATGACAAAGAGCTTCGATTCAATGATGAACCCACGTTAGACAGTTTAAGAATTGCTCTAATCAGGTTAGAATCTCAAACTAACTTACATACTGCAAAAACGAGTAATGAGAAGAATACCCAGTATAAAATAGTCCTGTCAAAGTTGAACAAGGAGTTTAGCCGTAAAACAGATTCCTACATCGAAAAAGGGTTATCGAATGACCCTCCTTCCTTAGAAGAACTTGAAGCAGAGTATGCTTATCTCTGGGGTAGCTATAGCTTTATAGTAGCTCTAGAGGGGCATCTTACCAATGACTCATCAATACGGTATTCCTCAAGTAATTACCCTGAATTAGTGCCTACCCCGGAAGAGCTTTTAAGAAGATAAAGGATGAATTTGACCAATAAGCTCAATTTTTCTCTTACTAAGAAGCGGCTGGTGCTGATCGGGAAGAAACTGTCTACCACTCAACTGTATACTAAGGCTCTGCCGGCGCTCATTGCCTTTAGCTTTAGTCCTTTCCTTTTTTTCAATCCATTTGACGCATCTGACGATCCTTATTCCTATCTAATTCGAGATACCTATTCTGATGTTGAGCTTCAACGCAAAAGCCTGATTGCTGAAGGAGATAGCATATACTCGCTTGCTCAAATTCCTTATCTCGTACTTACTGAATCTGGAGAGCCTTACACCGGAGTTCAAAAAACCTATTCCAAAGAAACGGATAGGCATGTTGGTACCAATATTTATGTGGATGGACTCATTGTTCATTTGAAGATTTTTGATGAGGGTGGAACAGGAACACAAACACTGGATACATTTTACGATGCTCAAAAAACTAAGAAAATATCGACGCGCTTTTATCAGAATGGCACCTTGAGTAGTGAAATGATTTTTTCTTCACCTGATCATGATGGGAAACGACTAAGCAGGTTTTGGCATCCTGATGGTTATTTAAGAAGTGTAATGATTTCCGAACAAGGTGATTTTAGATCCAAAACTTCTGAGCTGATAAACTATGATCCTGAGGGCAATGTGGAATTTCATGAGCGGTATCTGAATGGAGAACTTTTGGAGAAGATCAAATGAACCGACTAACCAATAAGCTAAACTTTTCTCTTACAAAGAAACGGTTAATGTTGATTGGTAAGAAACTATCCACCGCTCAACTGTATACTAAGGCTCTGCCGGCGCTCATCGCCTTTAGCTTTAGTCCTTTCCTTTTTTTCAATCCATTTGACGCATCTGATAATCCCTTTTCCTATATAATTAGAGAGACCTATTCTGATGTTGAGCTTCAGCACAAACGCCTGATTTCCGAAGAAGATAGTATATACTCGCTTGCACAGATTCCATATATAGCACTTACAAAGGAGGGAGATCCTTTTTCCGGAGTTGAAAATATCTATTCGAAGAAAACAGATATTCTTATGTCCTCTAATGTTTTTGTGGATGGACTAAGTGTTCATTTGAAGGTTTTTGACGAAGATGGTGCTGAGCGAGCCACCGTTGATACATTTTATAATGCTTATAAGACAAAAAAGACTTCGACCAGGTACTACCAATCTGGCACCTTGAGAAATGAACTAATTTTCTCCTCTCCATACCACAATGGAAAACGGGTCTTTAAATTTTGGGATTCTGATGGTCACCTACAAACAGTACTGATTTCCGGATCAGACCAAACAGGTACAGAATTTTCCGAACTGATCAACTATGACCCAGAAGGGAATGTGATATTTCATGAGCGTAGGGAAAACGACGAACTAGTGGAGAAGATTAAATGAACCGATTGAGCAGCAAGCTTAATTATTCCTTGACTAGAAAACGTCTTCAAATGACCTCAAAAAGATTTTCTAAAACCAAGGGATATTCAAAACCTGTCTTCATGCTCCCTCTAATAAGCTTTATTTCCTTTTTGTTTTGTGTTGAATCAATTCCAGAAGGATTTGAGAAAACTGAGCATCTCCCTAATGCATATGTATATTCAGATACAGATCTTTTTATAAACACTAATCTTAATCAAGGAGATGATCCGAAAATACTTTTTTCTGAAAATGGTGAACCCTTTTCTGGTACTCGTCAAATACTCAGTAAGAAGGATAATACACTAGTCCTTGAATACACTTATCAGGATGGAGTACTTACTTTAATCACAACGAATGGGCTAAACCCTCATACGGGAATTGAATCCAGAGGTGAGTTCGAATATAAAAATCGAAAATTAGTTGCTACCAGATATTTCCATCCCGATAATCAGATTGCACATGAGCGATTGAGTTCAGCTTATTCAGATAATGGTTTGCATACCTGGAAAGAATGGTATCCCAATGGACAACTCAAATTGGAGTGGAATTATGATGATAATGTTATCGCGCAGGGATTAGCAACTTCTTATGATGAAGAGGGCAATATCGTTGGTCAGGAGATATACGAAGATGGTGAAATAGTGAGGAAGATTAAGTAACGACACTATGAGGCTGACAAGTAAACTTAACTTCTCTATTACCAAAAAGCGGCTTCAAATGATGTCCAGAATGACTTCTTGGTTTAGAAGCTCCTCGAAATCCTTACTTATTATGCCACTACTTGGTTTTTTTGCCTTTCTTTTTTGCAAAGATAGCGAGCCTGATGATTTAGTCATTATTACCAATAATAATGAGAGCCTTTATACTGATGTGGAGTTAGGAATCAAACTCAGTACTACCGATGGTAAAAGTGCACTTCTTATGTTTACTACCGGTGAAATTCCCTTTACAGGTACTGCGAATTGGTACAGAAAAACAAACCATAAGCTTGTGCGACAACATCAATTTGTTGATGGATTAAACACTTCTTCTAAATTTTTTGATAGGGAGGGCAGAGATTCAATAAGATTCGAAAACGGATATTCAGACGGTATTTTAGACGGTTACCGAGTCTATAATAGTTCGAACATTCTAGTGCGTGATTGGGGAACTCAAAAAACTGACGATGGACAATTAACTATCTACAAAACCTGGTTCTCTAATGGAGATCTTAAGTTTGAGATGACATTAGATAAGAATGATAAATATGAGGGCCTAATGACACTCTATGACGAACAGGGCGACATTCTTGAACAAGAGTTATATAAAGAAGGTCAATTAATCGAGAAGATTAAATAAGAAGCATCATGATACTGACAAGTAAACTTAACTTCTCTATTACCAAAAAAAGGCTTCTTATGATGTCAAGGTCTTCCCCCTTTATTCAAAGATTTGGCAAGGTACTACCTCTTGTACCCTTGCTCCTTTTTATTGGTTTGATGTTCTGTGAGAAACGAAATGTTGAAGACGAGCTTTATACCGATGTAAAAGTAACTGTGGATCTTGCTTCAGAAGATATTGAAAACTCAATCCCAAGTAGCCCAATCCATAAAGACAAAAATGGCAGGCCATTTACGGGCACGAGTAGTATGTATTACAAAAAGAATGATCAGCTATATTCTACCGCTACCTATGTAAATGGTATTCAAACTGGTTGGATTACATTTGATGAGAATGGAAATGAGCGTTATAGAGTAAAAAAAGAGTATGATGAGGCCAAATGGCTTTCGACTAAACATTTTTCAAGAGGAAAGCTAAAAGCTGAATGGCTTTACAGATCCGTTACTGATTCGGAATATGATATTCATAGAGAATATTACCCTGACGGTATTTTAAAATTTGAAATGTCTTTTACTTCTGGTTCAGAGAATAAGCCACCGTTGATATACCAGGGATTGATGACCCTTTATGACGAACAAGGGAATGTCCTTGAACAGGAGCTCTATAAAGATGGTGAACTGGTTGAGAAGATTAAATAGGTAATGCTATGAAACTAACTAGTAAACTTAATTTCTCTATTACCAAAAAAAGACTTCTTATGATGTCTAAGAACTCTCCCTTTATTCAAAGATTTGGCAAGGTACTACCTCTTGTTCCCTTGCTCTTTTTTATTGGTTTGATGTTTTGCGATAGAACTGTAACTGATGCTGATCTCTATCCAGATGTAAAACTGAAACTACTTAAAAGTCCATATGAACAAACGTTAGGTGGAGGGGTTCTTGATCGAAGAATGTATGACTCGAAGGGAAACTTATTTACGGGCACACAAAATTATTATCGAAAGGAAAACAACAAGCTCTATTCCAGTTTCACTTATAGAGAAGGTGTTCTATTACTTCAGAAAGCATTTGATGAATCAGGCAACGAACTACATCGAGTTGAAGAGGAGTATGATTTTGAGCAATCAAAACGGGTTTCTATGAGAATGTTTGATCACGGTTTTTTAACTGTAGAGATACAAGATTCTTCACCTGAACATAATAATATGCATGTGTTCAGAGAGTGGCACAGCAACGGGCAGTTAAAATTCGAGATGACTTCCGATAGCCTTGGAACCCAGGGGTTAATGACTTTATATGATGAGCAAGGCCAAATCCTTGAACAAGAACTCTACAAAGACGGGCAAATGATCGAGAAGATTAAATAGAGAAAAAATGAAGCTCACAAGTAAAATCGATTATTCTATTACGAAGAAGAGGTTTCTTATGATGTCAAGGAAGCTCTCTGTTTTTAAAGTCAGCTTGATATCGTTACTTCTGATTCCGCTTATTACTGCCTCTATATTCCTTTCGTGTTCTGGCTTAAATGAAGCTGATAATCTTTATACCTCTAATGAGTTGGTTGTATCAATGAACTCAAGAGTACATAAACCTGACCCTGTCTTATATAAAAAAGAAGATGACTTCTTTTTTACTTCAGATATACTAGCCTATAGTCAACCGTACTGGTATGACGAAAACAAGGAACTTTACACTGGTACTCAACGATTTTTTGATCGCCAAAACAATATACCCGGCTGGGAATATGAATACGAAGAAGGGAAGCTTATACGGACTACTTATTTAAATAAAGATATTATTGATCGGCTAAATTTTATCCATATTTATCAGGCCGTAGAAGAAGAGCAGCTTGTCCAAACTGCATACCATAGAAACGACAGTTTGGTTTTTCGTCGCGTAGTTTCCAAAGAAGAGGCTAAAACGTATTCTGCAAACAATACATTGACTGCTCATAGTTATGAAAAAATTACTAATGGAATCCCTGGTATGCACTTTGAGCACTGGCATCCCAATGGCCAGCTTTCTTTTACCACCTTTCCTGATTCGACTGGTCGGGGCACTATTCTTACTCAATATGATGAAGAGGGTAATATTATACGTGGGCGACATTTTTTTAGATCTGATAGTGTTCTTATTACCTATGATGAACTAGGAAATATTTTGAATAAGCGGACTTTAGGAGAAGGGCCACAAACCGAGGAAAGTAATTAGCAAAAAGCCGCCGTTGATTTACTCCGTTTGATTCAATAATGTCGATGCTGATTATTGACTGATTGACTGCTATGAATCGAAAAAAGTTTTTTGCCCTTGGTGCCGCAGGCCTCGCTGGCGCTTCATTACCAATAAAAGCCGAAGAAGCCCCTACTCAACCCAAATTTAAACGATGGCAAAATGGGCAAAGTCCATGGCCAATCTGTTTAGATACAGCAACCATACGCCCTGCTTCACTCGAAGATAAAGTTAGCATTGCTGCTGAAGCGGGGTACGATGCGATCGAGCCCTGGGATAGAGAACTTATTGAGTATGAAAATAATGGTGGCAATCTGGAAAAGTTGAGTGAGAGAATAAAAGATCTTGGGTTGTTTGTACCAAGTGTAATAGGAATGTGGAATGCTATCCCTCCCGCTGATGACGCCTTCGCTGCATCTTTACCAGATACCCGAAACCGAATGAGAATGGCAAAAGCCATCGGGTCTGAGTATATCCAAACCATCCCTAACACCGTTGGAAACGGGTACGATGTTAAGCAGGTGGCAAAACGTTACCGGCAAATTATTGAGATTGGTAAAAGTGAATTCGGGTTAAAACCATCGTTGGTTTTCGTAAAGTTTTTCCCCTTAAAAACCATGGGGCAGGCTATGCAAGTTGCATTAGATGCCGATCATCCCGAGGCTTCCATCATACCAGATACATTTCATATGTATATCAGTGAGGGCGGTTTTAATGGGCTCAAACAAATGAGGGGGAATGCTATAAGTATTTTTCAATTTGCTGATGCCCCTGCCACTCCCGAACCTGATGAGCTAACTGATCAACAACGGGTTTTTCCGGGAGATGGAATTTTACCCCTTCCTGAAATTCTTAGAGATTTGTATGAAACTGGTTTCAAAGGGTGTATTTCTTTGGAATTATATAACCCGGAATACCACCAAAGAGATTTGCTGGAGGTTGCAAAAGAAGGGCTCGAAAAAACAATGAAAGTTATTAAAGAGGCGGGGGTTTAACTTGTAGCTATTGGCTTACAAGCGTGCTCTCTTTGTAGGTCATTCCGAACTTGTTTCGGAATCTTAAGAAAAGGCGTTGATTGAGTTCGCAGATAGGCTCTATCTATTCAATTTCACGAGGATCCTGAAACAAGTTCAGGATGACTCCTATTCTTTAGATCATCCCAAATAGTTCTAAATCATATCTATTGTACTAAGTATATTGGGGAGAACTAACTACCCCAATTATGAAAACTCTCTTTTCCTTCTTTGCCCTTCTGTTCTTTACCTACTGCACCCCTGTTGAACAACACTCTTTTGAAGATGGAGAGTGGATCGACCTGACTCACGATTTTAGTTCCGAAACGTTGTATTGGCCTACTTCAGAAACCTGGCAGTTTGATACGGTATTTGTAGGTCAAACTGATGGAGGCTTTTACTATGAGGCATTTAAATTCAGTACTGCCGAACATGGTGGAACTCACCTGGACGCCCCCATTCATTTTTCTGAGGGCAAAAAGACCGTTGATCAACTTAGCATCGACCAGCTTTCCGGTTACGCTATTGTCATTGACGTCAGTGATAAAGTAAGCGAGGATAGAGATTATCAAATTCTTCCTGTGGATGTACAAGACTGGGAAATAAATCATGGTTCTCTTCCAAATGGAACCATCTTGCTCTTTCATACCGGGATGGGAGCTCTATGGCCAGATGCAGAGGCCTATCTTGGAACCACATTAAGAGGGGTTGAAGGCGTAGCCAATCTTAGTTTCCCTGGCATTCACCCTGATCTGGCTCAGTGGCTGGTTGATAACCGGTCTATCAAAGCGATTGGTTTGGATACCCCAAGCATTGATTATGGGAAGTCCACCCTTTATGAAAGCCATCAAATTTTATTCGAGCACAATATTCCCGGCTTCGAAAACGTGGCTAACCTGGATAAGCTGCCCACTTCCGGAGCCTATGTACTTGCATTGCCAATGAAAATCAAGGATGGAAGCGGTGCTCCGTTACGCATTGTAGCAAATGTATCATCTAAATAGCGTGGACACTTATCCGTTTTAATCATTATAATCAACAAGTTTACTAATACAGATGGCAATGAAATACGGACGGCTATTTACTACCTTGGTCTTCAGTCTTTGTTTTTTAGGGACTGCTATAGCTCACATTTCTATAACAGAGACCGAGGACAATCTTCAAAAACTGATCGAGCATTTTGATAAAAAGGGGGTTGATATTCGTCCATTACTTGAAGATTCCCGCTTTGAGCTTATGCCTGATATCAAGCAGAAATTTGTTCGTGCTGCTGAGCGGGTAATTGAGGATTTTGAAGATTACCAACAGGTGCTGGGCTTTGACAACAAGGTCTCCAAGCTGGATGAGTTTATTACCACTTATTCGGACGAATTAGAGAAAGCTGAAGCGGAATACGGAATTGATAAAGAGGTGATAGTGGGGATTATTGGGGTTGAGTCTGAATTTGGTACTTATGCAGGTAAATACAATCCCTTTGAGGCTTATGTATCCATGTATGTGGTAGATTATCGCGCGAGATTTGCCCTGGCTCAGTTGGAAGAACTTCTGGAGTTTACCGAAGAAAATGGCATGGATGTGTTGGAACTTAAATCCAGCTATGCGGGTGCCATGTCTTATGCCCAGTTTATTCCTTATTCATTAAATCGTTGGTGGGTTGGGAATGACTTATACCACATGCCGAACAATATCTACTCAGTAGCTAATTATCTGGCTCACTTTAAAGAAAGAGTGGGTACGATTGAAAAAGCCATTCTAAAGTATAATAACAGCGAGCTCTATCAGCAGGCAGTGCTGGCTCTTGCTGAAGAGTCTAAGCCTCATTTTGAGAGTTAATTTAGCCTGTCATTCTGAGGCCTGTCCGTCGTACACTTTGGAAGGCGGACTACTTGCCGAAGAATCTTAACGGATTTGATTCGCTTAGATCCTTCGCAGGTATGCTCAAGATGACAATAAACGGAGCCTACCCCTGCTTAAACTTAAATAAGTTCTCTGCTCCCACTTTCTCCTCTGCCTGGTTCAGGGCATACATCGAGTCAAACAACACGATTGGATTTTCTTCGAGGTCTTTAGTCACATGAGTTGAGTAGCTGGCTTCCAGTTTAGCGATTACCTCATCGTTATCATTTGGAAGCCATCTTGCTGTATAATAAGAGACCGGGGTAATAACTAGCTCCACCCCATATTCTTCCTTCATCCGGTGATGCACAACTTCGAACTGAAGAACCCCTACCGTTCCGAGAAGTAACTCATTCCCTACTCCTTTAGGTACTTCAAAGACGTGCACTACCCCTTCTTCTGATAACTGCTTTAAACCTTCTCTTAATTGCTTTCTTTTGAACGGGTCTTTTGTAGCTACTTTCTGAAAGTGCTCTGGCGTAAATAGCGGGATTACATCAAATCGAACAGGGTTCTTTTCGAAAATAGTACTTCCAATTCTGAAATCACCCGGATTGAAAATAGAAACGATATCTCCCGGAAAGGCTTCTTCCAACAACTGCCTTTCATCACCCATGAGTGTATGAGGCGTTGCCATTTTTATTTTCTTTCCTGTGTGGGAAATTACAACTTGCTGACCTCGTTTAAACTGACCTGATGCCACTCGTATAAATGCGGCGCAATCCCTATGGCCGGGATTCATATTTGCCTGCATCTTGAAAATAAAACCAGAAAATGGCTCATTTAAATCACGATCGGAACCCTCAGAATGCTCATAGCCCTGGGGGGGAGGTGCCAGCTGATGGAAGTATTTTAAAAAAACGTCCAGTCCAAAATTGTTTAGCGCTGATCCAAAGAAAACGGGAGTTACTTTTCCTGAGTTATATAAATCCTTGTCCATATTTGGATACATATCCTCAATCAACATCAACTCTTCTCGGAAGGCATCCTTTTCCGCTTCAGAAAGATTTGATTGCTCCAGAGCTTCTTCTACTTCCAGGATTTCAGTGATGGCTTTTTTTGCTCCGTGCTCACTTTTCTCATATACATACACTTTTCCTTCAAGCACATCATAAATACCCTGAAATTTTTGCCCGTACCCCAACGGCCAGCTTGCCGGTAATGCCTCTATTCCTAATTTTGACTCAACATTGCTTAGCACCTCTAAAGGATCCATTCCTGGGCGGTCACACTTATTCACGAATGTGATTACCGGTACCTCTCTAAGCTTACAAACTTCAAATAGTTTTTCTGTTTGTTCCTCAACTCCTTTGGCCACGTCGATTACCATCAAGCCTGAATCTGCTGCAACCAGGGTTCTTAGCGTATCCTCGGAGAAATCTTTGTGGCCGGGAGTATCCAGCAGGTTGTACTTAATGCCATCCTTTTCGAATCGCATTACCGAGGAAGTAACAGAGATTCCCCGCTCCTTCTCGATAGCCATCCAGTCGGAGGCAGCATGATGAGATGCTTTTCGGGCACGTACCGAGCCCGCCTCATGAATTGCTCCACCATAAAGCAATAGCTTTTCGGTTAACGTCGTTTTACCTGCATCGGGGTGAGATATGATTGCAAAGGTTCGACGTTTCTTTGCCTCGTTTATAATATTGGATTCGGCTGCAGCCGCTTCTGCCATTGTCTACTTTTTAAAATCGTTCAAAATTTAAAAATACGATGATTTTAGCTCTTTTGTATTTCTTGATTTTATGCTTTTCTTAATTCTATCTGATTAAAAATAATCACGCAATGCGAGCCTCTGTTCTTATTCTAATTTCCTGTTTTTGTATTGCAAGTAGTGTTAGTGCTAGGCAGACGATTCCGCGGATTGCAAATAATGAGTATAAATTTGCTAAAGGAAAGGTATTAGTGTCTCTGGCTGATACAGTTTCTCCTGACTTTGTGAGCTACCATTTTAGTCGGATGGGTTATGAAATTGTAGAATCGGATATAAACCCTGTTAGAGGTTATTTCAATAAAAACGTGACCAAACAAGAACTAGAAAATTTTTCCTCTCATCCTTATATCAATAAGATTGTTGTTGATAGTCGTAGTTTTAATGAACAAGCCTTTTTAGAAATGGTTAAGCGTCAAAATATGAGCGCAGAAGATTCTTTAAGAAATAGAAGATTCTTTGAACGCTTTTCAAAAATTAAGACACATTGGGTTACTTTCAATTATTTTGTCACCGAAGAAATGGCTTTTTCTTTCCTGGAAACAATCCCCGAGCTTGAAATGAGGCTCGGTATGACCAGTCCCAGAAGTGTTATTGTTAAAACAGAGGTTGGTAAAGAGGAGAAAGCAATGCGATCCTTAAAGCTTATAAATTATGTCGAGAATACAGCTTTTATCATGTTACAGGGAGAATAGCGTGAATACATCTAAGTGGTTTTTTGCCATACTTTTTTTACTACTAGCACACCCTGTAAGTGCACAAATAATCGGTGATGAATCTTTGCGTAAAATAGAGCAGGGAGAGGTTTCCTTCTTAGAAGGTGAATTCATCGCTTTTTTGGACGATACCGTCTCTCCCGATTTTATTCAGTCTGAGTTTTCGCGCTTGAAGTACTTCCTAACTTACATCGACATTGAACCCATTCTTATTACTATTGTGAATAGTCCTGATGACTCTACCTTATACCGACTAAGGAGTCACCCAAATGTGACTAGCGTTTATTCCGATCAAGTACGGATTGATACAACTAGTTTCGAAAATATGCTTTCTGTGCAAGGATTGACCGGAGAGGAATATGATAAAGCTCTAGCCAGGTTATTGGAATTTGAGTCCCGGCCTACTGTTTTATATGAATTTGACTATTCAGTAGATGAAGCCCGTCTTAAAGAAATTATGGCGGGATTTAGAAATGTAGCTTATGATATTTTCCGCAACCCCCCTCGCTCTGTAAACATTCAGTGTGAGCCAGGTACTGAACAAGATGCTATGACTAAAGTTGAAGAACTACCTTTTGTACAGAGTACCGCTTTAATCGGAATAGTAGATTATTAGTGTGAGTTTGAGATGGGAAACCCGTTTTAATGCAATGGTTATTTTTGCCACAAAAACACTAATGGTTTAGTGGTTCTGTGCTTTTGTGGCTTACACTTACCCATCCATAGGGCTCGCTTTAGCAACAGCTGATTGGGATTGCACAATGGGCTCAAGGGATTCACTACTAATTCTAAATTTATGCTATTTAGAATAATCCTAGCTGCTGCTCGCGATGTATCGGCCATTCAGGCAAAGGGGGAATATCTATCAGCTGCGTTAGAAGCTTATGGAAATGAGTACATAGTTTCGGCTGTGAAACAACGTCCGGAGCATGAATAAAAATGTATGGGTGTTTACCCTCCCTGATCCAGTCAGCTACAATTATAGCCCATTCTTTTAAATAGGCTTCGTTATTAAGTATGTCATTCACTCCTACAAAGCGAATAAATGGCCTTGGACTTAGTGCGGTGAATCGAACAGGTACTTTAGGCTTCTTCCTTTTTGCCTCCTGAATGGAAAGGATACTGGAATTAGTACTATGCAATTTTCTGGTATCAAAAATAACCCTTTCTGCACCATAGCTTTCTAATAGAGCATTGAGTGTTTGTTCTTGCTTGCCCTGATCAAAAAAGTCTGGATGCCTTACTTCAATAGCGTAATTATAAATCTTAGGAAGAAAGGATAATAACCTTTCAAGCCTGGGTAACTCTGAATATGAAAATGCATCTGAAAACTGAATCATGAATGGGCCAAGTTTATCTCTGTAATCTTCGAACAAGGAAAGAAACTGGGCAACCTCCTGTTCAACTGCTCGAAGTTGCTTAATGTGAGTTACGAGCCTTGGAAATTTGAAACAGAACTTGAAGCCCTCAGGAGTTCGGTCCATCCACTGCCGGATATTTTCCTTTGCTGGTACACTATAAAAAGTTGTGTTGCCTTCAACGGTATTAAAAACTGATGCGTATTGGCTTAGATATTCCGCTGGTTTTGCCCTCTCTTTATAGAAAGAGCCAACCCATTCTGGTAGACTCCAGCCTGTACATCCTAGATAATATGGCCTCAATCCAGTATTCAAAATGATACTTTTCTTTACCTGAATAAAAGAATAAATAACTCTACTTTTCTCTAAATAATTTAAAAATCAGAAGACTATGGATATTCGCTTACAGGGAAAAGTTGTACAAATATTAGATGAACAATCTGGTACCGGGAAGAATGGCCTCTGGAGAAAACGCGATTTCGTCCTCGAAATCCCTGGTAAGTATCCAAAAAAGGTCTGCATCACTCAGTGGGGTGATAATTCAGTGGGGTGATAATATTGATCAACACCCAGTTTCAGTTGGCATTGATGTTACTGCTTCGGTTGATATCCAAAGCAGGGAGTATAATGGAAACTGGTATACCGATGTAAAGGCCTGGCGTGTTGAGCATGGTTCAGGAGAACAAAATAGTGCCGGAAATTCATCTACTCTTAGTACAGAAAGCTTTGAGATTGATACTCAGGCTTTCGATGATATAGATGACGAACTCCCTTTTTAAGGCCTTTCACTCAAATATCTATTAAGATCAAACACTTCAAGAGGAGCGGTTTTTTTGAGATACAGAGGATGATGCGGATGCCCTGCTTTTGAAATACTTCCCCGGCTAAGATACCTGCAATTTGAAGCAGAGAGCACTTCATAAATTTCAGTGAGACATCTTAACAAGTAAGGTCTTTTTTCGATCAACGTTCCCCAGGCGCACCATACATCAATACTTCCTTTGACTTCGTTCAGTAACCGTTCAATTGCGTCAAGGTTTTTTAAGTGAATAGAAGACTGAAATTTACGGTGCATATTGTTGGGATTTGTAGCTCGCTGTGGATAAAGGTTAAACATCAACCATCCATCATAACTATGATTGGTGGCAAAACGAGCTACTGATGCGACGGTAGGATCCAGGTTACCTGGAACCGCTGTGCTGGGATTTACCCCGAAGCATACGAATGGGTTTGAACCTTCCTGACCTAAAGAATATCGGGCTTTAGGTTCGTCATGATCATAAATCCATTCCTTATCGGGAAACATCTTCTATTTGAGAAGAAGCATTTTGCGGGTTTGTTTAACACCGCCAAACTCAAGTGAGTAAATATAGATGCCGCTGGCAAGCGAACTTGCATCAAATTGAACCCGATGCTGCCCTGCAGAATAAAATTCGTCAACCAGTGTTCCCATCTCCATACCTATTGCATTATAAACCTTCAATGAAACATCTCCTGATTGAGGTAAAGAGAAGCTAATTGTTGTTGATGGATTAAATGGATTTGGGTAGTTCTGTAGCAACTGGAATTCTTCAGCTCTCTCAGGATCAGATTCGTTGGATACAACTCCTGAGATATTTAATGTGATTGGTATTTCGTAAACAGGAACCCCGCCCTCATTTGTATTTATAAGTGCAGTAGTTGTATAAGTACCGTTTTCTACTCCTACCGAACTGAATGTAAATACTATGTCTTTACTATTCCCTTCAGTTACGGTATTGGTATTGGTATTGACCGTTAACCAGGGATACGGGTTTTCATATCTAAAGACCTTAAAATTATCAAAATCGAGAAAGGTCCCGTTGTTTAAATTTGTACTTGCAATAATTATCTCAGCTGGGGTGATTCCGAAATTCGAAATTGGAATCTCAGCTACAAGTACCGAATCGATGTAATAATTGATCTCATTCTCAAAAGTATTAACATCAATTTCAATTTCATTATAGTTATCACTGGATGCCATAATTCCTGAAGACTGGTATAAATCCTGCCCAAGCTCATTCTTTCCGAGAACATAAATTTCCCCTCCTATTATTCGAATCCCACTACTTGACTCCTGATCTTTCCCATCCAAAAAGATAATATCAAATGTCTCATTATTAGTTTGTTCCGATGACGATACTTTTATATCGAACGTAGTTCTATAAGATGCGAATGGAAGTGAGCCTAAAAATGGACCAAAAATAGTTTTTGACCCTCCAGTTCCTGTGCTTAAAAGTCGTAAATGCTGATCTGCTTGAGATGCAAACTCATTAGATATTGTAATATCTGTTCCTCCAAACGTTCTCCAGGAACTAATTGCTTCAAAGCTGGATAAGAAAAAGCCTACCCCGCTTTCAAAGCCTGTCCCAAAAAGTCGGGTATTAGCCGCAGAAGGAACGTTTGATGATGTACTTAATGCCTGCTTTGAAAGAATGTTTCTTCCCATTTCAAAATCCACATCATATTCCAACAAAGAAGCTCCTGTATTTTCAATCGTTACCGAAATATTTGCTGTTTCCTCCGGAGATAAATTAACCTCAATGCTATTTGTTGAGACCGAGCTTGTAGGGGCATCAATTGTAGTTTTTCGATAGGAGGCTATCGCATTTTTTATCCTCTTTAAACTTAATGAGGCATCTGTTATGAGTACCGTACTATTTATCCCTAGGGGGGTGGTTCCTACTGAGCGCGTAGAGCTTGAGAAATAAGGGATTCTTGTTAATCCTCCTGTTGTATAAGCCATAACTGTAGCAACACTATCAACCAAATCTTGATAACCAACCGACTCCTGAAAAACGCCCCCTGTAACAGGTGCTGTTTGAACTGCTTGGGTTCTTGAATGAAAGTTCCCCATGTTATGCCCAAGCTCATGAACCACTGTATAAGAATTGTGCGCTTGCCTCACTCGATTTAAAGAAAAGCCGAAATCAGGTGACCCATTCCTGTTGGTGCCAACCCATGCAATTCCTCCAGTATCACTTACGTCAGCATATAGGGTAACAAGGTCGGCCCCATACTGATCTCTTAATGTATGTACCTCATCAAGTATACCATCCTGAATTCCAAAAGGATTGAATGTCGGGGAAGCCGTTAATAACCGTAATTGATCCCCGGAAGACTGGGTAACATTTTCCTCTGTTTTATAGGTGTGAACTAATCTTAGCGTAATAGGAATACCGCTGTTATCTAGAGCTGTCTGTGACAAATTCATTGATTGTGCGATTACAAATTCAATTCCTTCTGATTCCAGAAATGCAGCAACTTCTGCATTTGCGGTATAGACAATCATAACGTCAATGGTAGTAGAAGACCCCGTAGTCCCGGCCACAAAATTCACTACATCAGATTGGGCCTTATTCTTTTTTTCGAGTGTTTCCTGTCCATTATAATGGTTCCCGAATTCATCATGATCAACAGTACATACATAAGCTTCGGGTTCTGCCTTAGTGAAATAATTGGATTTCTGCTTACTTGAATAATCGAAATGTGTATTGTCTCCAAGAGATTCATGCAAAAGACCAATAAGCCTTCCCTCTTTATAGGTAAAGCTAAATACATTTCCGGGATCGTTTTCAGAAGTAGCGCTGACTGAAATTAAGCCAGGCATATATTCGCTAACCCTGTTAATGGTAACTACACTTTGTTGGGTATGAGTGTTAACCTGAAGCTGGGTTCCTACTTTTAGGTTTTCTTCTGAGAAAATCTCTTCATTAATGCTAATAAATGTTACCGGGGTGCTGGCCTTGCTCTTTTCATCAGGAAGCTCACCATCAACTGTAATAGTATTAAAAGCAATGGGAGTTTGTGCATGCACATCGATACTTACAATGACAACAAAAAGTGCTGCAAATATTCTTCTCTTCATAATTGTATTAATAAGTCACAAAAGGTTTATTTCAGGCGAAGCGATCAGCCAATCTGTTAATCAGATAGCCGGATTCAGTAAGAGCCTGGGTAGCGAATTTACCAAAGAAATCGGTAACACCCTCAAATTCTTTAATAAAGCCATTACGATCATTATTCTTAACGAGCTCCGCGAGTTTTTTATGGTGTTCAAAGAAATTTAAAAGCAATTCTCTCCTTTCTTCGTTCGAAAAAACTATATCTGCATACAGCTCTGCGCTTTGTGCAAATATTCTGCCTGTCATCATGAGCTCTGCTCTATAAATTGGCGAAGAATAGTCCAGCATATCAATCGGCTTTAAATCATAATGCTCCATAAAAGAACCATGAAGAAGTGCAACGAAATGCCTCAATCCCTGAACCAAATGCATAACATGATCATGGTTTTGTGGCTCGGCTGAAATAATACGCATTCCCCATAACCTGCACTGGTCAACAAACCACTCGGCTTTTTCTGATTCCCTAACCGGACATACAACCATTAACTGCTTTGATAAATTCTCAACATCAGGGCCATGCATTGGGTGCAAGCCTACTACAGGTCCATCATGGTACTCCGTCATTGCATGAATTGGCTTCACCTTATTGCTTGTGAAATCAGCAAGAATTGTATTCTTAGATAGCCTTCCCTCCAGTCTTTTGATAACCTGTTCGGTAACATTAATTGGAACTGTAACAACAACCAGATCAAGGCTTTCGCTTAGTTCTTCCAGTTCATGCCAGTTACCTTTGTCAATAGAATACGCTTTATGGCCGGTCTGCTCTGAAATCCTCTTGTAGAGTTTCCCCATCCCGCCTTCTCCTCCGATATAGAGAATGTGCTTCGGCTCCTCTGTGGCCATGGGAAACTTCTCCTGGGATTGACTTGCACGGGATGAGCTCATTATTAAGCGTAAGAAATCTTCTGCCCAGTCCGGATCAATTCCTCGCTCAGTGGCTTTTGCCTTGAAGGATTTACTTTTTTCGATTTCGCGCTCCGGAACAAAAACCGGAAGCTGATTTTCTACCTTAGTTTTGATTACCTCCTGAACTATTTTAGCGCGCTCGGCCAGTAAATCCAGAATCTGTTCATCTATTTCATCAATACGTTGCCTGGAACCTTGTAGCTCCTTATGTCTGTGTGGCATTCCTCGAAAATTTGTGAGTAAGAGCGTGTTAAAATACCTAAAGTTGAATCAAAGTTATTTCTGATTTTTAAGTTCCTTACAATATTCTTTGGTGTTGTTTTATATCTTACTTCTGTTAAATCGTCTATCATGATGTCAAAAAAAACTCTTTCTCTTTCCGTTCTTATACTTTCCCTTTTTTCCCAGTCATTAATAGCACAGCAGATTCTCATTGATGAAGACTTTACAGACTGGGGTAATATTAGTGCTTTATATCAGGACGAGACCAACGATAATGAAGGTATAGACTTCGCATCGATAAAAATGGCCAATGATGACCAATTTCTATACATGTACATGGAAGTAGGTGATGAGATCAACCTTCAGGACCTTAATAGTATTACCCTCTATTTGGATACGGATAACGATCCCGAAACAGGTGTTTCTAATTTTGGCATTGGTTATGAATTTGAATTTTCTTTTGGGAACAGAGGTGGCACTTTTCACGGAGATCAAAACACTTCTTTTGGGCCTTATGATGTTGGATTAATCTCTGCACCCACTATTACTTCAACCATTTTTGAATTTAAGATGGATCTGGATGCTCAGCTTAATGGGCAGCTTGTTTTTCCTTCCCAGTCGATTGGCGTTGTACTTAAGTCAGATGGTGACTCCGGAGATAGTGTCCCTGAAAACGGCGAAACTCTTACATATACCTTTAGTCAACATATTTTTGCTGCGCCCTCCTTTCGAATACGCAAAGAAGATAACTCCGATATACGAGTTCTTTCTTACAATGTGCTTCGGGATAATCTCTTTGATCCTGAGGTTCAGGATGAATTTAGAAGAATTTTCCAGGCCATCCGTCCAGACATAATCGGCCTTTCTGAAGTCTATGAAAATAGCGGCGAGCAGGCAGCAGCTTTGATTGAAACTTTTCTTCCTTCCCAGGAAGGTGAGCAGTGGTATTCCGGAGATACAGGTAATGATAACCTTATGGTTAGTCGATACCCGGTAATAGACCAAAGCTCTATAGATGCAAACGCGGCCTTTTTACTTGATCTTGGAGATCGGGAAATGTTCACTATTGTTGCTCATCCTCCTTGTTGTGCAAACAATGATAGCCGTCAAAACGAATTTGATGCTATGATGGCTTTTTTACGCGATTCGAAAGACGGTCAGGAATTCGATATCGAGGAAATTACTCCAATTATAATTATGGGGGATATGAATCTCGTTGGATTTGCACGCCAACAAACTACTTTGCTGACTGGTGATATTGATGATGAGCAAACTTATGGAAGTGACTTCAACCCGGACTGGGATGACTCTGCTCTGGAAGATTCAAAACCCTCAAATCCCGGCTACCCTACATCATTTACATGGTATAGCCCCAATAGTTCCTTCGGTGCTGGACGGCTGGATTATATAGTGTATTCTGGTTCTGCAATGGAACTTGCCAATAGCTTCTCGTTATTTACTCCTTCTTTACACGCTGATACTCTTGCGGCTTATGGTCTTCAAAGTGATGACACAATTATTGCCTCCGATCACATTCCGGTTGTTGCTGATTTCCGCTTACCAATAATTAACTCAAATGAGGGTGGTTCCGAATCCCCTCAAAAGATTGAGCTGGACCAAAACTATCCCAATCCATTTAATCCTTCTACATCCATTAGCTTTTCTTTGTCAAAACCCACATTGGCTACCTTAACCGTTCACTCTATCTCCGGAAGAAAGGTGGCTACGCTTTTTGAGGATAAAATGCATGCTTCAGGGAATTTTTCCCTCAACTTTGATGCTGGAAACCTGGCTACCGGAGTGTATATTTACAGGTTCACGACCGATACAGAAATCATCACCAAAAAAATGATGTTAGTAAAATAGCTAACCATCAATGTATGTCAGAATTTAAGCTTCACTCCCCTTTTGATCCTGCCGGAGACCAACCAACTGCCATCAAGGAATTAACCGAGGGAGTGCAAGCCGGGGACCAGTTTCAAACCTTACTAGGAATTACCGGATCTGGTAAGACCAGAACAATCGCTAACGTACTAGAAAATGTTCAGAAGCCAACATTGGTGATGAGTCACAACAAAACCTTGGCCGCTCAGCTATTTCGAGAATTAAGTGATTTCTTCCCAGATAACCGGGTTGAGTTCTTTATCTCCTACTATGATTACTATCAGCCCGAGGCTTATATCTCATCCCAGGATAAATACATTGAAAAAGACCTTTCCATAAATGATGAGATTCAACGTCTTCGATTGCGAGCTACCAGCTCGCTTCTTTCTGGTCGTCGTGATGTGGTTATTGTTTCTTCCGTGAGTTGTATCTACGGGATTGGATCGCCTTCTGAGTATGCAAAGCTAATCGTACAGTTAAAGACGGGTATGGAGATTCCCCGGAATAAGCTGCTCTATGATATGGTGGACCTTCACTATACTCGTAATGATCATGATTTTAGACGAGGCGTCTTTAGGGTTCGTGGAGATGTGATAGATGTATATCCGGCCTACTCAGATGAGGGCCTTCGCATTACAATGTGGGGGGATGAAATTGAAACACTCCAGCTCTTTGATACAGATTCGGGAAATGTAATAGAGCAAGTTCAGGAGTTTACGATCTACCCTGCCTCCCATTATGTGACTTCAAAATCTCGCCTGGAGGAATCCATTCAGCAAATCCGGGACGAGCTAACATGGAGAACCCAGGTTCTGATAGATGAGGAGAAATTTTTGGAAGCCAAACGACTTGAGCAACGTACATTGTTTGATCTGGAGATGATCCAGGAGATTGGCTATTGCTCCGGAATTGAAAACTATTCGAGATATCTAAGTGCCCGAAAACCCGGGGAGCGGCCCTTCTGCCTGATCGATTATTTCCCGGATGATTTCATGATTGTTGTGGATGAAAGTCATCAAACCATTCCGCAAATATCCGCTATGTATGGGGGAGACAGGTCTCGAAAAGTACAACTGGTAGAGCATGGGTTTAGATTGCCATCGGCTTTGGATAACCGCCCGCTCACTTTTGATGAATGGGAAACTCTGGTTAACCAGGCTATTTTTGTTAGTGCAACTCCCGGAGATTATGAACTTGAGAAAAGTGGTGGAGTCTACACCGAACAGATTATTCGGCCAACCGGACTCATGGAGCCCGAAGTGGAAGTCCGTCCTCTTTCTAACCAGGTGGATGACTTGCTTGAGGAAATCCGGATTCGAATTGCCAAAAAAGAGCGGGTTCTGGTAATTACACTCACCAAGCGTTTAAGTGAAGAACTAAGTGAGTATCTCAAGAACCTGGGGATTTCAGCTGCCTATATGCACAGTGAATTAGATGCCCTGGAGCGGATTGAAGTAATCTATAAGTATCGACGTGGCGATTTCGACGTATTGGTGGGTATTAACTTACTTCGCGAAGGGATTGATATCCCTGAATTGAGCCTAGTGGCCATTATGGACGCAGATAAAGAGGGCTTCCTGCGATCTGAAACCTCCCTTTTCCAGATTGTGGGGAGGGCAGCACGAAACGTGGAAGGAAAAGCTATTCTCTATGCCGATAAAATCACTGATAGTATGAGAAAAGTGCTGGACGAAACTAACCGGCGCCAGGAGATTCAGGAAGACTACAATCGTCAAAATGGGATTACTCCACAAACCGTACAAAAGGAATTAAAACCATTAGTTGATCCTTCGCTGATCTCTAACCAGAAATTCGATTATCAGAAAGAAGCTGAAAAACAGGCCGAACAGGATTACCTGGAATCCATTAAAGTGGCTGAAGATGGCATTCAATACAAGGCCAGTCCAGCTATGAACGAAGTTACCTTCGAAAGCAAGGATAAACTGATAGAACATCTTAGAGAAACCATGCTCCAGGCCGCAAGAAATATGGAATTTGAAGAGGCTGCCAGGATCAGAGACCAGATTGATAAACTAGAGAAGGAATTATAGCAAATAGTTTTCATGGAGAATACAGATGATCTGATCGTTGTTATTTCTGAGCTAATAAGAGAGCAATTTCCAAATGTGAGCTTTAGTCTCGAAAACGATAATCTAATGGTAATTGAACAGGAGCTTAAAAACGGTTTCAAAATCATAATTGCACAAGGAGAGATAGAAAACACCCTTTATTTAGGGTCATGGCATATGCACTTCGAAAAGGATATCGACGGAAAAAATGAACTTGTAGACTACCTTCATTTTGGAATGTCTCGGTTAGGACGAGTAAAAGCTTTCGCTAGAAAGGGTAAAGAGTATAAATGGGTTTTCGAAACTAAAAATATTGAAGATGGTTTGTGGTATCCAGTGGGTACAATGGGGTTAATAAACCTTAAATTTTGGCAAAAGACTCAAATAGAGTATTACCAAAATGACTTTATTCCATTAGAACAAAACTAATAACTGGCGATAAACCGATGAATTTAAACCAGGTAACTATCCCATCCCTAGATCTGGAAAAATCTGTTCCCTTTTACGAGAAACTTGGATTAAAACCCATCGTGAAGGCACTGCCCCATTATGCCAGATTCGAATGCCCGGATGGTGATTCCACCTTTTCAATTCATCAAGTAAGTGAACTGCCCACGGGAGAAGGCATATTTATCTATTTTGAATGTGAAGAACTTGACGATTTTGTAGAGGAAATAAAGAAAAAGGGAATCTTGTTCACTCTTGAGCCCATTGACCAACCCTGGTTATGGAGGGAAGCAAGACTCAATGATTTAGATGGAAACCAATTGATTCTTTACACCGCAGGCGAAAACAGAAAAAACCCACCCTGGAAAGTCGATGAGTAAAACCCTATCGATCCTTGTCTTTATAGTTATTCCCTATTTACTGGCCATTGACTGTGAAGATGATTGCATGGTCATAGAAAATGTGTATTTAGAAGAGTCCGTCTCGATAATCTCCTTAAGCCCTTTGCAGGGAGCTTATGAAGCCGGTGATGACGTAACGCTTTCCATAAGCGTCCCGTCCTCCAACAACTATTTCGGCGAGTCTGTTAATCTCTTTGAAGAAACGGGAGAAGAATCAGCCACCGTCATAATATCTTTACAGATAATGATTTGAGCTTTGTTACAGGTAGTCAGGGCGAGCATTCTAACTGGGTTATCGCGCCTTATAATCCTCAAACCGGTATGTATGAGGTAGAAATTAATGTCACATTAAATAGAACCGGCGCCTATTCCCACTATAATGGCGGTAAAGTACAATTTGGCGCTTCCGATTGCCCGGATTACGAGCTGAATGTTCTTTTTGATGGAGTGGATGTTGATTTTATTCAGTTTACTGTAAGTGAGTAAACACCCAATCTTTCTCTTTTACTCGTCATCCTGAGCATACTTGCGAAGGATCATCGAAATGCTCAGAAAACAAGCTTAATCTAGAATCGAAACAAGTTTGGAGGCATCGCGTCCACTGCGTGGTATTATATACTGCCAGCCTTGGAAACGTAATTTTTATCACCTCTGCAATAATGAATAGATCAATAATCTCCGCTTTCTTGATCATTATGGTATCATTCTCTTTTGGTTGTAATGATTCTAAAAAGACCGACAACACATTCGAATGGAACTTAGACAGAGAGAGGGAACACAACGCAAACAGAAATGACTCAACAAAGATAAGTCAGGGAAGTTGGGAAGCAGATATTGGGAACATAACTATTTCCGGAGAGCCCTTAATAAATGGCATTTTTCCTGTCCCGGAATATAGCCTTCTTGATAGTACTTTTAATGGAATGGGAAGCTGGGGTGACTGGACGGGTATTGATTTAGAGAGTAAGAAAATCGTTTATCACTCTATATATGTTAATAGAAATAATCTTAACAAAGCGTTTATTGAGGACAAAGAAAACGAAGTGTTCTTTGCCATTGCTGTGCTGACGGATAGTGTTGACCAACAATGGTTCTCTCATACAAGCCTTTCTGTATCATCAAGAAATTATCCCCATTTTGCCGGGCAGGGCTTCGTAAAAACTAAAACCAATAAAGTTGATTTCGTTTCCTTCTTAACCGCCGACAGAAATGCCTATGCGATTGTTAATATGCGGTTATTCGACTTGAGGATTGGGCGTCTTGTACTTATTGCTCCTCAAAAGGATGGAACGTTACGGTCGTTACAACTAGATAGCCCGGTAATGTCTTATGAAGAAATGGATGCGCATATAAAATTGCTGCTAAAACAAGATGAAGAAGTAATTCGGTTTTTTACCCAGGCGAATAATATTTGAATCTCACTTCGCATAAAATCCTCGGGAGATTTTTAAGGTTTATTGTTAGTAATGAACACCTACTCTTTTATCTGTCATCCTGAGGCTACTGCCGAAGGATCAACACAAACTCAAATAATTCGGGTTTTCTGTTGATTCTTCGCTTCGCTCAGAATGACAATGGAAAGGATTGTAGCTTGGAAGCAAAAAGGGGGTAAGCGATCAAGCCCACCCCCTGAGGGATTTATGGAGTTTCATAAATACCGACTAATAACCACCAGCTAAGGCTTTTATTTTTCGGGATTACCAACTTTTTTGGCCAATCGGCCTAACTCCATCAATTCCTCAGAGGAAAGGACTTCAAATTCATTCACTATATGCTGCAAGTGTTTAGGGAAATATTCGGTTATGAATTTCTCCCCTTTTTCCGATAGGGAAATGATTACCGCCCTGCCATCCCTGGGGTCTTTCTCCTTCTTCACATAACCCTGCTTCTCAAGGTTGTCAATTACCAGGGTAATGTTACCTCCGCTTTTTAAGATTCGGGAGCCCAGCTCTTTTTGGCTTTGGGGTCCGATATGCAGCAAGGCTTCAAGAATACCAAACTGGCTGACTGTAAGGTTTACACAGGCCAGGCAGCGGCTTAACCGGTTGTTAATGCTTTCAGAAGCACGAGTCAGCTTGATGAATGCATTCAGGGTTTCTATTTCTCTTTTTGAGCCTTGGTACTTAGTGGGCATAGGTAAAAGAATTTTTTATCTGAATTCGAGATTAAGAAAATGCTGTAGGGCACCTAAATGATATCACTTCATTCCCGTGAAAGCGGGAATCTAACTTTAGAAAAAGAAGATTGCTCTTAGCATCAATTTAGATTCCGGCTTTCGCTGCGGAATGACCTTGTATTATCTAATCTAAGGGTTCTTTTTAATTCGAATTCCTAATTTGTTTAATGTTAAACAAACTTAGTCAGACGCTCAACCGTTCGTTATAACTCATATTCAATCGTTACGGGAGCGTGGTCGGAGATATCCCATTTCTTTTCGATGGTAGCTGTTGTCGCCTTCTCCGCTAGTTCAGGCGAAGCAAAATGATAGTCAATTCTCCAGCCTTTATTTCTCTCTTTGGATGCTGCCCTATAACTCCACCAGGAGTACAAATCCTTTTCTCCGGGACGTAGTTTCCGGAATACATCTACGTATCCCTGTTCTATAAAACTACTAATCCAAGCCCTTTCTTCGGGTAAAAACCCAGAGTTCTTATGTTGTTGACTGGGATTATGAATATCGATTTCCTCATGACAAATGTTGAAATCTCCACAAATCAGGATGGGCTTGTTATTGTTCAGCCTCTCTTTTCCATAAACCATAAAGTCATCCAGGAAGCTCATTTTCATATCCTGGCGAATATCTCCTGTGGTACCACTTGGCACATATACAGATACCAAATTGAACGCGTCAAACTCTGTTAGCAACACTCGCGCTTCACTATCTATCCAATCAATCCCTATTCCCTGAGAAATATTGAGGGGTTCTTCTTTACTGAATATTGCTACCCCGGAGTAGCCTTTCTTTTCTGCCAGATAATAGGATTGATGGTAATCTAACTCTTTAAGTTCCTCAGGGACCTGATCTATGTCTGCTCTTATTTCCTGAAAACAAACGATATCAGGATCGGATTCGCTTAGCCAATCAAGAATCCCTTTTCTGTGAGCTGCCCTTACCCCGTTAATATTGTATGAGCTGATTTTGAGCATCAAACCCCTTTCAGTATAGCGTACTTTCGCTTACCCACTTTGAGAACTTTTTCGTCTCCGGCTTCAAGAACAACCTCAAGGCCAAAATCCTGCACTTTTTCATCATCAATACTTACACCGCCTTGTTTAATGAGGCGCTTTGACTCGCCATTGCTTGGAGAAAAATTAAGCTCAGAAATGATTTCAAGAATACGCTTGGCTTCTCCAGTAGTAATTTCAAATTCGGGCACATCATCAGGGACCTGCTTGTTGATCACTGTTTTTTCGAAGTGTTCTCTTGCTGATGAAGCCTCTTCCTCTCCGTGATATAGCTTTGTGATAGCAAATGCCAAATCATGCTTAGCATTACGCGGATCAGATTCTGCTTTTGCCTTCATCGCAGGTAAATCATCCACAGAAACATCGGTTACCAATTCAAAATAAGTATAGATCAAATCATCAGGTATGGAAAGCGACTTCCCATACATGTCATTTGGCGATTCGTCAATTCCGATATAGTTATCATAGGATTTAGACATCTTCGCAGAACCGTCCGTCCCTACAAGTAGAGGCATCATCAAACAAATTTGTGGCTCAATCCCGCTGTCCTTTTGAAGCTGGCGTCCTACTAATAAATTGAACTTTTGATCGGTTCCTCCAAGCTCTACATCATTTTCGAGATGTACTGAATCCTGGCCTTGAGCTAGTGGATATAGAAACTCATGAAGAGAAATAGGCTCATTGTTCTGAAATCTTTTGGAGAAATCATCCCGTTCGATCATTCGGGCAACAGTGGTTTTTGAGCTTAAGCGAATCACATCGATAAAACTCATAGAGCCAAGCCAATCATTGTTATTCACAATGGAAAGTCGGTCGGTATCCAAAATCTTTTTTGCCTGATCGATATACGACTGGGCATTGTCCATTACTTCTTCTGCAGTAAGTGGGGGTCTAGTTGAGTTTTGGCCTGTAGGGTCTCCAATCATTGCAGTAAATCCGCCTATAATTAGTACTGCTTCATGACCCAGGTCCTGGAACTGGCGCATTTTTCGAAGTACTACCGAATGGCCCAGATGCAAATCTGGACGGGTAGGATCAACTCCTAGCTTAATCCTTAGTGGCGTATTCTTTTTATAAGATCTTTCAAGTTTTTCCTTTAACTCATTTAGAGGAACTATTTCTGTTGTTCCTCTTTGAATAATTTTGAGTTGCTCGTCTACAGGCAAAAACGACATTTAATTATCAGATGTATCTTCGTTGTTGTTATTTAGAAAAGGCAGGTTCTCTACCGGGTTGTACTTGCTTAAGTTCTCTTTTACCGTTTCGGTATATCCCTCAGCACCGGGATAAATTACAGCGACAGCTTCATAAGTCCATGGGCCTAAATAGATAATGTACGGGTACAAGATAGAGGAGTCTCGCACTTCTTCTTTCGGAACATTAAAACCCGCCAGCAATAAAAGAATGGTGCTAACTATAATGCCACTTTTAAGGATCCCAAAAACGGCCCCTAAGATCCTGTTCACCAAACTAAGTTTGGCAGCTTTCAGCAGCTCTTTTGTTAGATAAGCGACTATCGCCACTACAGTAAGTGTACCCAGGAAAAGAAGTGCAGCTGAAAGAAACGGTATGTACGCAGCAGCAGAATCTTCAAAGAATGGAGCGATAATGATGCTCAGCGCGTCCATATATTTGAAGGTCAAAAATACCGCGAGGGTTATTCCAACAATATTCAGGATCTCTTTAACTATTCCATTTACTGCACCTTTGTATGCAAAGTACAATAAAGGAACGGCTATGATGAGATCCAGAATATCCATTTTAGCCCACTAACTCCTCTTTCACTATTCGGCTTACCAGACTTCCATCGGCTTTACCTTTGAGCTTCCCCATAATAGGGCCCATAACCTTGCCCATGTCTTGCGGCTCGGAAGCGCCCATTGCTGAAATTTTCTCCTTAACAATGGCGCGAACTTCTTCTTCGCTCATCATTTCAGGTAGATAAGCCTCAATGATCCCAAGCTCTAGCTTTTCGTTCTCGGCAAGATCATTTCTTCCACCTTCTTCAAACTGAGTAATGGATTCCTTTCTTTGTTTGGCCGCTTTGGTCAAAACCTGGAGAGCTTGCTCATCAGACAGTTCGGCTTCTCCTCCTTGTCTTTCCGAGATCTCTTTTTCCATAAGCTTTGCCTTTATTGACCGGAGAACCCTGAGTCGGTCTTGGTCTTTGGCCTTCATGGCATCTTTTAAATCTGAGAAAATTTGGTCTTTAATTGACATGCTAAATCCTAATTGGGTGAAATTTAAGCAAAAAAAAAGGTTACGCAATCAGCTTGCATAACCTTTAATTCCTTGTAGGTTCTTATCAAGCCTTATTCTTCTGAATAAAATCTTTAACCTGATCCTGATCAACCATTGCTTCGCGATAAGAATACTTGCCGCTATCATTTTTGGTTGAAATAATCACTTTAGCCATCCTTCTTTGAGAGGCTCTCGCTTGTAATGCTTCTGAACCGAATACTTGTTTCTTAGCCATTGCTCAACCTTATTTGATTTCTTTGTGAACGGTGTGTTTACGAAGAACAGGATTATATTTTTTGAGCTCCATGCGCTCAGTATGTGTTCTTCTGTTTTTTGTAGTTACGTATCGAGAAGAACCTGGCTTCTCGGTGCATTCTAAAATAACTTGAACTCTATTGCCTTTAGCCATTTACTTATACCTTTTTTAGCAGGGTTCCTTTACGACGAGCATCTTTAAGCACTTCAGTAATCCCTTTCTTATTGATGGTTCTAAGTGTTTTAGCAGACACTTTTAGTGTAATCCATTCATCTTGTTCAGGAATATAAAATCGTCGTTTTTGTAAATTCAGATGAAAGCGATGCTTTGTCTTATTATTCGACTTAGAAGAACGATAACCGTTCATCGCCTTTCTTCCTGTAATATCGTCTCTTCGCGACATTGGTCTTCTGATTATTTCGATTTTGAGATAGACTCCAAAGATAGGGGTATCGCGTTCAAAATACAATGTTCAGAAAGCCAAAAATTCTACAAAAAGTTAGTTTTCCACGAAATCTGAAATTATCCACATTAGAAACAGGAGTTAAACTCTCCCAAATTTTCCCGCTAACCCCCGATCTCACTTTTTTTCGATATTAACCTTGCCTTTTTTTGTTTTTGCCCCTAATAGCTCTATTTTCTGGCGTTAAAAAACTCATCTAACTTAGCTATTACCCATATTTATGGCGAAAAAACAAAATTCCGACTACAAGGCATCAAATATACAAGTTTTAGAGGGTCTTGAAGCGGTAAGAAAGCGCCCTGCGATGTACATCGGAGATACCGGGCAACGGGGACTTCACCACCTTATTAACGAAGTAGTTGACAATTCCATTGATGAAGCGCTGGCAGGACACTGTGATCACATTGTAGTACAGATTAATACGGACGGATCCATGACCATTGAAGATAATGGTCGGGGCATTCCGGTAGACATGCACCCTAAGCTTGGGCTTCCTGCGGTAGAGGTAGTACTTACTAAACTTCATGCCGGAGGTAAGTTTGATAAAGATACTTATAAAGTATCTGGAGGCCTTCATGGTGTGGGTGTAAGTTGTGTAAACGCATTATCAACGGTCTTTAAGGCTGAAATTCATCGCGGAGGAAAAATCCATACGATGAGTTTTGAGCAGGGAATTACTAAAGACAAACTAAAATCAGAAGGAAAAACGGATCGCACGGGTACCATTATCACCTTCCTTCCTGATCCTACCATTTTTACTCAAACCGTCGAGTTCAAATTTAACATCATTGCAGAAAGGATGAGGGAACTAGCCTTCCTGAATCCCGAAGTAACTATCGAACTTATTGACCAGCGCGAGGAAGACGAAGAGCTTGGTAAAGAAGTGTATCACTATGAAGGTGGTGTAAAAGATTTTGTCCAATATTTGGATGCGTCAAGGGATTCGGCTATGCCGATTCCTATATATATAAGGGGAGAAGTTGAAGGAGTGCCTGTTGAACTGGCGATGCAATACAACAGCTCTTATGCCGAGAATGTGCATTCGTATGTGAACAACATCAATACCCGAGAGGGTGGAACTCATGTTTCCGGATTTAGAAGAGCACTTACCCGATCTCTGAAAAATTATGCGGACAAGAATAACCTCATCAAGTCGAATAGCAAGGTGAGTATTTCCGGGGAAGACTTTAGAGAAGGCCTAACCGCAGTGTTAAGTGTGAAGGTAGCTGAGCCTCAATTTGAAGGTCAGACTAAAACAAAACTGGGTAACTCAGAAGTTCAAAGTGCTGTTGAGATTACGGTTTATGATCAGCTGAACGAATACCTGGAGCAAAATCCAAAGATTGCTAAAAAGGTAATCGAAAAGGTTGTGTTGGCGGCTGAAGCCCGAGAAGCTGCCAGAAAAGCAAAGCAATTGGTTCAGCGAAAAAGCGTGATGAGCGGTGGCGGACTTCCTGGTAAACTGGCTGATTGCTCCATCAAAGATCCTGAGCATTGCGAAATATACTTAGTGGAGGGTGATTCTGCGGGTGGTTCTGCTAAAATGGGCCGAAACAGAAGCTTCCAAGCTATTCTTCCTCTTCGTGGTAAGATTTTGAATGTGGAGAAAGCAAAGATCAACAAGATCCTGGAGAACAAAGAAATCCAGGCGATGATTACAGCTTTTGGTTCCGGCATTGGCCATAGTGAAGAAGAATTTGAGTTAGAAAAACTTCGATATCATAAAATCATCATTATGACAGATGCAGATATCGATGGATCTCATATTCGCACATTGCTGCTCACTTTCTTCTACAGATATATGAGGCCACTTATCGAAAGTGGGTACGTGTACATCGCGACCCCCCCTCTTTATAGAGTTACAGCCGGTAAAAATATCGAATATGCCTGGGATGACGACACCAGGGATAAGCTCATCAAAGAGTTTAAAAAAGGTAAGAGAAAATTTGATGTATCAAGGTATAAGGGTCTGGGTGAGATGAACCCGGAACAGCTATGGGAAACTACGATGGATCCGGAAACCCGAACTTTGCAGCAGGTTTCTATTGAAAGTGCTGCCGGTGCTGATAAAATGTTCTCCATGCTGATGGGAGACGATGTTGCACCAAGAAGGGAATTCATCGAGCGCAATGCCAAGTACGCAAAACTTGATATCTAACAACACCTCATTTTTTACAAAACTAATTCATGGCTAGAGAAAAGATTATACCTATTACCATAGAAGACGAAATGCAGTCATCGTACATCGATTATTCGATGTCGGTAATTGTCTCTCGTGCACTTCCGGATGTTCGTGATGGATTGAAGCCGGTTCACCGAAGAGCACTTTATGGTATGAGCGAACTGGGAATGCTTCATAACCGTGGGTACAAGAAAAGTGCCCGTATTGTGGGTGAAGTACTTGGTAAGTATCACCCTCACGGTGATTCTGCCGTTTATGATACCATTGTAAGAATGGTTCAGACCTTCTCATTGAGATATCCTTTGGTGGATGGACAAGGAAACTTTGGTTCGGTTGATGGCGACTCTGCTGCCGCAATGCGATATACCGAAGTCCGCATGGACCGAATTGCTGAAGAACTGCTAACGGATATCAACAAAGAGACGGTTGATTACCAGCCCAACTTCGATGACACCCTCCAGGAACCAACGGTCCTTCCGGGCGCTCTTCCAAACCTATTGGTTAATGGGTCTTCAGGTATTGCTGTAGGTATGGCCACGAATATGGCTCCTCATAACCTCACTGAGGTTATTAATGGTATCACCGAGTTTATTGACAATCCTGATATAGAAATTCCGGAATTGATGAAGCTCATCACTGCTCCTGATTTCCCAACTGGTGGTATTATCTATGGGTATGAAGGAGTTAAAGATGCTTACGAAACGGGTCGCGGTAAAGTAGTGCTCCGCGCACGAGCCAGTACAGAGGAGCTTCGTGGTGGAAGGGAGCAGATTGTGGTTACAGAAATCCCTTATCAGGTAAATAAAAGTTCGCTCATCGAAAAAATTGCTGAGCTGGTTTCTAATGAGAAAATCACCGAGATCTCTGAGGTTCGGGACGAATCGGATCGAGAGGGAATGAGAGTTGTGATCATCCTGAAAAGATCAGCAAATGCTGGCGTGGTACTGAACCAGCTTTATAAGTACACCCAGATGCAGAACACCTTCGGTATCATCAACCTGGCACTTGTCCAGGGCCGACCTAAGATTATGAATTTAAAAGAGTTGATCTATCACTATGTAGAGCATAGAATTGAGATCATTATCCGAAGAACGATCCATGATCTTGAAGCTGCTGAAGCTCGTGCCCACATTCTTGAGGGGCTGAAGATCGCTCTTGATAACCTTGACGAAGTGATTAAAACAATCCGGGCTTCTAAGAATCCTCAGATTGCTAATGTTGAGCTTCGTAAGAAATTTGCGTTAACCGACATCCAGGCTAAAGCAATTCTTGAAATGAGATTGCAAAAACTGACTGGTCTTGAGCGTGATAAGATCGATACTGAATACAATGAGATTGTTGGAAAAATCGCTGAGTTCAGAGTTATTCTTTCAGATAGAGATCGACAAACGAGCATTATTAAGGAAGAGCTTGAGGATTTAAAAGCTCGTTATGGTGATGAGCGTCGATCTCAGATCGTGTATTCTGCAGAGGACTTCAATGTGGAAGACATGATCGCGGATGAGGATGTGGTGGTAACCATTTCCAACAAAGGCTTCATCAAGCGAATGCCCGTGAGTGGATATCGAAGACAGCGTCGTGGCGGTAAAGGAATGAAGGGGACCACCACTCGTGACGAGGAATATGTAGAACATTTGTTTGTAGCCACCAATCATAACTACATCCTCTTCTTTACCGAGAAGGGACAATGTTACTGGTTGAAGGTATATGAGATTCCTGAAGGTGGCCGACTCGCAAGAGGGCGAGCGATTGTCAACCTTATTGAAATCGATAAGGATGATGCTATTAAAGCCTTTGTTCCGGTTAAAACACTTAGTGATGAAGAGTATGTAAAAGCACAATCCATCGTGATGTGTACAAAAGAAGGTCAAATCAAAAAGACCTCTTTGGAAGCATACAGCCGCCCACGAAGAGATGGTATCATCGCCATCAATATTAAAGAAGGTGATAGCCTGCTTGGCGCTGAGCTTACCGATGGTGATTGCAATATCATTCTGGCAAACAGAAATGGTAGAGCCATTCGCTTCCACGAGAGCGATGTTCGTGAGATGGGCCGAAACACTTCTGGTGTTCGCGGAATGACGGTTGCCAAGGAAGACGAAATCGTTGACATGGTAGTCATCAAAAATGCACACGAAGCAACCGTTTTGGCTATCTCAGAAAATGGTTACGGCAAGCGCTCACTGGTTGATGACTACAGGGAGCAATCTCGTGGCGGAAAGGGAGTCATTACTCTTAAGGTTACTCCAAAAACGGGCCAACTAATTGCCCTAAAAGAAGTAACCGACCAGGATGATCTCATGATCATTACCGAGCGTGGAAAAGTCATTCGAATGAGCTGTGGCGGAATCCGAACCATGGGAAGAAATACCCAGGGCGTTCGAATTATGCGACTAGATTCCGATGGGGCCATTGCTGCAGTTACACGAGTTGTTAATGAAGATGAGGAAGAGGAGATTTAGATTAACATTCCTTATTTAGGAATTGAAACCCTGATTAGTTTACTGATCAGGGTTTTTTATTTTCACTTATTCCTTTTCTATTAATCCTTTATTAGTATAGGCATATCATCTCACAAATTTTACTCAAGAAGAATATTACATGACGCGGGCATCAATAATCTTACTAGTTTCAGCTGGGCTTTTATTAAGTATATCGGCTAATGCTCAAGAAGCTATTAACAACACTAAGTCAGACGATCACAAACAAGTAATTGGAACTGGATTTTTTTTGGTCCCTCCTCCGGGTTTTAGTTCAGCCACTAATTTTCAGGGCTTTCAACAAGAGTCAAGTGGGGGATCTATAATTCTTACTGTACTTCCAGCTCCTTTTTCAGAAATCTCTGGTACTCTAACGGCAGAAGCTTTTTTAGCTGGGGGTATGGAGCTACAAACTTCGGAAGATGTTAAAGTTAATGGGGATCAGGGATATTTTATTACCCTAAAGCAGAATGCATACGGAATTACATTTTCAAAATATATGCTCGTTTTTGGTGATGAAGAAACTATTTATATGGTTACTGGGAGTTTTCCACTTGAGGCTGAAGAAACGGGCAAAAATATTCGTAGATCAATGTTTTCTGTAGTTTATGAAAAAGACTTGATGGTTGACCCTCTTGCTTCTGCTCCGTTTTCAATAAATACGGACAATACTAAATTAAAATTTGCTCAAAATATGTCCGGGAGCTTTCTATATACAGTCGATGGTAAAGTTCCAACAGAATCAAATGATAAAACAAGTCTGTTTATTGGAATGTCGTATTCAAAAATTCAGCCATTGAATATGAAAGCGACTGCTCTTCAGAGGATTAATACTTTGCCCTATGATAAAATTGATGTTGATGAAAGCTCTATTAATAAAATTGAAATCGGGGGTATTTCTGGTTATGAAATTATAGGAGAAGGTTTAGATAATACAACAGGAGAATCTGAGCTAATTTATCAAGCAATGCTATTTTCCAACGACGATTACTTCATTATCCTTGGAACAACAAACAATGACCAAGAAGAAAATCTTGACTTGTTTAAAAGAATAACTAATACTTTTAGAAAGAATTGAATAGAACTCTAATTCCTATTCTTTCTAATTTTGGGTCCGGAGCATTTAATTGATCCGTAGTTTTTATTAGGAAAGCCTTTGTTATAACTATACATCAAATGCGTGGTTATCTTCAATCAGAGATGAATATTTCGGAGGAGGTTTATCAAATTTTACAGGAAAATTCCAGGAAAAAGGAATTAGGTAAGAATAAACTATTATTTCAACCGCCTTCATCTGCTCGCAAAATTTTATTCCTGGAAACAGGATTAATGCGCGGCTACAAAATTGCTGACGGTAAAGATTATACTCATCATTTCTTCACTCCGAATTGGTTCGCTACAGATTTTGAAAGTTTTCTGACCAGTAGTCCTGGCTCGCTTTTTATAGAATCATTAACCCCGGTCAGCTACCTTGAAATCGATAAAGAAGTTCTTTATAGGTTGTATGAAGAACACCATCAGCTTGAGAAGCTCGGGCGTGAAATTGCAGAAATAGCTTATTTGATAACTGTAGAAAAAGTGTCGGATTTACAGATGCTGAATCTGAAAGAGCGATACAAGAGCTTAATCAGGAAAAACCCTCAACTATTTATTAATGTACCTCAGAAATATATCGCATCATATCTGGGTGTTTCTGAACAAAGTTTAAGTAGAATTAAAGGGAAGTAAGTTCTTAACAAATGTGAATGCCTTAAGGTTTTCATTTCTGTTATTTACCTGCTGAACTAACAAGTACAAATGAAGTTTATTTTTTCAGTTGGATTGATGCTGATTTCTTCTGTTGCTTTCGGACAAGACCACCGGGGCTTTGTTCCAAAATTTACAGTTTCAGAAAAAACTACCCACAAGATTCCAAATGGGCAGGAATTCACCTTCGGATATTTAGAAGTCCTTGAAAACAGGAACTCTCCCAATAGCCGCACTATTCAAATTCCCGTTTATGTTTTTAAAAGCAGAAGCCCCAATCCTAAGCAAGACCCGATAGTTTATACTGTTGGGGGCCCTGGTTCAACCACTATGCCGTCAGCCCAATACATGAACTACTATAAATACTTGGATGACAGGGATTTCATTTTAGTTGAGCAAAGAGGAACCCTCTATGCCAAACCCCACTTGGATTGTCCTGAATGGTCAAATGCTACTCATAAGGCAATCCTTACAAATCTTGACACTGAAACCTCAAAAAGTCTGTTTGAAGAAGCTGCCCAGGCTTGTAAATCGCGCCTGGAAAAAAGTGGTATTGATTTGGATAGCTATAATACACTAGAAAGTGCAGCAGATATACATGAATTAGTAGATGTCTTAGGTATTGAAGAATATAATTTGCTCACAATTTCATACAGCACAAAAATAGCCCAGGTACTTTTGAGGGATTACCCTGAGAAAATCAGAAGTGTTGTGATGGACTCGCCGCTACCTTTAGAGGCCAATTACGATGAGGAAAGTGTCATAAACCTTTTGACAGTCTTGTACAAACTACTTTCTGATTGTGAAGATCAGGAGCCTTGTAACAATGCTTTTCCAGATATAAAAAATCATTTTCGAAATTATCTTATCAGTAAAACTGAATCTCCTGTTGAAATAACTATAACCGATCCGGCTACAGGTAATCCCAGAACCTTCCGGCTTTCGGGAAAAGATTTGATAGCGGTTTTTACCTTGGCGTCTTCAGGGGCTATTAGGAATGTTCCATTTGAGATAAATAAGCTCATAAATGGTGATTTGAGTTCAGTAGAAAAACAGTTGTCCTATTTGTTTGAGGAACCGGCAACCGGAGCAGGTATTGGAATGCGCCTTTCCGTTTGGTGTTCAGAAGAATCTCCTTTTGTCGATCCCCTTATTGTTGAAAAGGAAAAATCTATACATCCGGAGGTAAAAGGTTTATCTCCTGCTGTTTTCGAATCCTCCATTTGTAATATTTGGGACGTTTCAGGCATGCCCATAGAAGAAAATGAAGCTATAGAAAGTGCCACTCCTGTATTATTGATTAGCGGAGAATATGATAACGAAACCCCTACTAAATGGGCTGAACAAATGAGTGAAAACCTGAGTAATAGTTTTCATTTCGTATTTAAAGGCTGGAAACATACTCCGACCACCAACTGGGCTAATCGATGTGCAATGAATGTGGCTAACGATTTTTTCAATAATCCGAACGTTAGACCAAATCCAGATTGTCTTAAGGAAATTGAAAGTCCTATTTTTAAAACTAATAGTCCTTAACATTAGTCCATACTTAGCAAGGTAGCCCGATCTTTGGGCAGTAGTAGGCAAAAAAGAACGCTAAAATGAAATGTATCAATTGCGGGTTCGAGCACGGCGATAAATTTTGTCCTAATTGTGGAGAAAGGTCAGAGCTACGTAAAATTACTTTTAATTCCGTTTTTTGCGAATCTTTCTCAACACTAACAAATATGGATCGAGGATTCTTATTCAATGTTAAGAATCTATTTTTAAATCCTAGTGGAACAGTACATGATTATATAAATGGGAAAAGGAAAAATATATTTAACCCGCTTTCATTTCTGATCATAGCAATATCAATTTACCTGTTAATCGACTCTCTCTTTGTAACGGAATCAGTCAGTGATGGGGATGATTCAAAATTTTATTCTATAGGATATGAAGCGGGGCGGTTTATCGCACTCTATTATAAATACTTCTGGATCTCTTCCATTTTATGGCTGAGTATTTCAACAAGGTTACTCTTCCGGAAATACAATTTTGCTGAACACCTGGCGATAAACTCTTTTGTAGTTGGCCAGTCTACGCTGGTAGGGATAATTAGCTTTCTGATTTTTAGAAACGAATTGATATTCGATCCCCTGGTCTATATTTCAATTTTTTGGATTACTTATGAAATATTTAAGGAGAGGAAACGAGATTCTAGTGCGTTTGTTCTTGTGCTAATTTCGATGTTCTTTTTTTTCGTTCAGATGATTATAGTTATTACTCTTATAGGAGTAATCAGAAGCTGGGAATACATCAGCTGAGAACAATATGAATTCCTTCTAGATTCTTTTGTTGTTTCGATTGTAGAAATGAAATAAAGCGAAACACTTATAGCATCTTTGCGATAATACCTCCTTGCTGATTGTCCTTTAACCTATGCTTATATACTTAGTGCCATGACGAAAATATTTAGATCAACTTTGCTCATCATCACGCTGATGAGTTTATCTCATACGTCTTTTTCCCAACAATCAGGAGAGCTTTATGATGAAATTGTAAGAATGGATAGCTTGTATTTCTCAGCTCAGAATGAATGTAACCTGGACAAATATGCTTCTTTTTTATCCGAAGACTTTGAATTCTTCCATGACAAGGGTGGCTTTACCGCCTCTAAGGATGATGAAATGAAAGGTATGGCTATTTTTTGTGGGGATGAACAGCGCTCCAGGCAGCCCTTAAGAAGAGAGTTGATTGAAGGAACGCTTAAGGTTTTTCCGATGAATAATTACGGAGCCCTGGAGTTTTGTGATCACATCTTCTATTTGCAGATTAATGATGGTACGGAAAAGGTCGTTGGTTCGAGTAGGATGACTGCTCTATGGAAATTGATAGATGATGAATGGAAACTTACCAGGGTTATAAGCTATGATCATCAACCCTTAGCAGAAATTGAATTGCCCGGAGAAACCCTGGATCAATATGTGGGGGATTATATTCTTCCCGACAGAGTCGTCAACATTGTTAGAGAAGGAAAGCTGCTCAGAGCCACTGACATTACCAACGGCGTTCCAGGATGGAATACAGAACTTTTCCCGGAATCAGAGAACTAATTTTACTTCAAGTACGAAAATGTGGTCTATGAATTTGTAAAGAATGGCCCATCCGTTTCAATGCTTAACATCTATGAAAACGGTGAGCTTATTGAAGAGGCAAAACGGACAAACTAAATGCAGAGTAACAGCGCTGACTAAAATTTACTTCCCCAACATTTCTTCCAGGAGTTTCTTTCTCTTCGAAACTAATTCCCCCGGTCCCAAAACTTCTACTCCTTTGCCAAATTGGAGCAGCCACTCATTAATGAAATCCAAATTATCGAAGTAAAAGCTGACACTAATTTTATTAGGATTTTTTTCTCCCTTCCTAAAAATTTTAGCCGGTAAATTTGCCCGGAAACGCTCTAAATATTTTTTTTCAATTAATAGCTCGACCAATTCTGATCGTTCGCTATTTCTAAAAATAAGTGCCTCTACGTTCAAATTTGATTTTTTTGAAATCTGTTCATCCAAAATTCGGATCTCCCTCATACTTTCGAGGATAAAATTCCGGACTTCACCTCTTCGATGAGATTTTCCGATCACATTCCAATGGTCTTCATAAAAAACCAATAAGTAGGGGTCAATTTTTCGCCGGGATTCTTCTCCACTTTTTGTTCGATATATAAAATCCATTCTCTTGTTTTGAGAAATCGCGCTGCTAATCAAATACCAATCGCCGCCCTCCTTTTTCTCTGCTCCAAATTTTAAATAGGGATCTACAATAGTCTTTGTTTCAAGGGAAGCCATGAACTCTTTCAATTCTACCGGGAGCACATTTTTGATCTTAATTTCCACCCCTTCCGCGTCTTCTACCAGCTGCTTGTCTACTTGTGATTTCACAAAGTTCAAGCCAACCATGACCGTAGCTAGTTCTTTGGAGGTAAACATCAATGGAGGAATTTTATATCCTGGCATTACTCCATAGCCGGCATATCTATCCCAGGTTATAGGCACATTTATTTCTTGTAAAGTATTGAAATCTCTGAAGATAGTTCGTCTGCTTACTCCAAATTTTTCAGCTAGCTGATCTACGGTAAGCTTATTCCCTGGCTGCTGGAGAATAAGCATTAGTTTCAATCTTCGTTCCGAACTATTCATGAGCCTCCGCCATTCTTTTGACCCTTACGATAGCCTTTCCTTGGTAAAACTCATCCGTTATTACTTTATCCAGGCTTATGACTTCTGCCTTCAGGGGTAGCGAAGTTTTACTTAATTCTCCCCCCACTTCTTCTTCCCCTTTTAGAAAAAGGATTTCTGCCCATGGTTTTCCTTCCAGAAAACCAACCAGGTCAGAAATTTTAAACGCATGCTTTGTAATAACCAACTCTCCTATATCCATCTTTTCATTGGCAATTGACCCTGCACCAAATGAGGTATTGTCCAATCCTAGAGTCTTACTCATTTGCTTCACCGCCATGATCTTCTTCTGAACAATGTCATTAAAATGAAAAGTAATAGCTGGCATACAAACCGCCAAGGGTAGCCCAGGTAATCCTCCTCCTGTTCCTGTGTCTATTACTTTCTTTGGAGATAATCGTTCAATAAGAGGATATAAAAGGAGAGAATGGTGAACATGACTCATCAATGTTTCATGTGAAACATCTCTACTAACAAGGTTTATTTTCTCATTCCACCACAGAAGTCGCTCAGTATATTTACCTAAAACTTCGTTGTTCGATTGAATAATAGTTTCAGTACTCTTTAAGTCTTCGACTGAATAGATGATATGTGAAATAGAATGTTTCACATGAAACATTATCGCTTAAGGTAAACCATAAGCACGGAAAGATCGCTGGCGGAGACACCGCTAATTCTGCTGGCCTGACCAATAGTTTCTGGCCTTATTTTGGAGAGTTTTTGGCGACCTTCGGTAGAAAGGCTTCTTATGAGATCATAATTAAGGCTTTCCGGAATAGAGGTGTTCTCCTTCGTTGAAAGCTCTTCAACCATCTCGAATTCCTTTTTTATATATCCAGAGTACTTTATTTGTATCTCCACCTCCTCGATTACCAGGTCGTTCTGAGTAATCTCCTGCACTTTTGCCTTTAGCTTTTCATCTGCTTCAATAATATCGATGGCAGATATTTGTGGTCTGGACAACACTGTATGAGCTTTTACTGGTTGAGAAAGTGTATTAGTCCCCTTTTCCAACAGCATCGGGTCCATTTGCTCAGGGCGTACAGTGTAGCTCATTAAAAGATCATGGAGCTGATCAATTTCTTCCTTTTTTTTCTCAAATAGCTTCATTCTCTCTTCGGAAACAAGACCAATTTTATGCCCTAGCTCTGTGAGCCTTAAATCAGCATTGTCCTGGCGAAGCAGAATTCGATGCTCAGCCCTTGAAGTAAACATTCGATACGGTTCTTCTGTGCCTTTATTAATTAAGTCATCAATTAAGACCCCAATGTATGCCTCTGATCTTTTTAAAATAAACGGCTCTTTATCCTGAACCTTCAACCCGGCATTAATCCCTGCCATCAGGCCCTGGCATGCTGCTTCTTCATAACCTGTTGTTCCGTTAATTTGACCTGCAAAGTAAAGTCCATCTACCAACTTGGTTTCCAGCGTTCTCTTAATTTGATGGGGAGGGAAATAGTCATACTCAATCGCATATCCCGGCCGAATCATAACTACATTTTCAAAACCAGGAATAGTTTTTAGTGCTTCGTATTGTGTTTCTTCAGGAAGTGAGGTTGAGAAACCGTTCAAATACATTTCATAAGTATTCCAGCCCTCAGGCTCCAGAAACAGCTGATGCCGGTCTTTATCAGCAAATCGATTGATTTTGTCCTCTATACTAGGACAATACCTTGGACCAATGGATTTGATCCTCCCATTAAACATGGGGCTTCTATCAAAGCCGGTTTTAAGAACTTCATGCACTTCTTCATTAGTGTACCCAATCCAGCAGGTAAGTTGTTTATCAGCTTTGGGCAATTCCTTTGGGTTTGTAAGAAATGAGAACGGAGTTGCATCATCATCACCATACTGAATCTCGAGCTTGGAATAATCTATAGACCTTCCATCTACTCGAGGAGGTGTTCCCGTCTTAAGCCTTCCAATCTCAAATCCCAGTTCCTCAAGCGCTGCTGAGATACCTACTGATGCCCTTTCTCCAGATCGCCCTCCGCCATATTGGTTTTCACCTATATGGATTAAGCCATTCAAAAAGGTTCCGCTTGTAAGTACTACGGCTTTGGAGTAAAAAACCTGGCCGGTTTGAGTGACTACTCCTTTTATTTTTCCACCTTCAGTTACCAGGTCAACCACATTGTCCTGGCGAAACGTAAGATTTTGTTTTTCCTCAAGATACTCTCTCATTTTCTGCGCGTAAAGCATCCGATCGCTTTGGCACCTCGGACTCCACATTGCCGGGCCTTTACTTCTGTTTAGCATCCTAAACTGCACACCACTTTCATCACTTACAATCCCCGAAAGCCCGCCTAATGCATCAATTTCTCTAACAAGCTGGCCTTTAGCTACTCCTCCCATCGCTGGGTTGCAGGACATTTTTGCTATCGCCTCAAGGTTCATTGTAATAAGCAGCGTATTTGCGCCCAGTTGGGCTGCAGCCCCTGCAGCTTCGCTACCCGCGTGGCCTGCTCCAACAACAATTACATCATATGAAGGATAAATAGATGACATTTCTTTAGAAAAGGATTTTAAAATCGATCGGCAAAAGATATAAAAAGAAAAAGCCCCGCACACCATGTAGTGTTGTGCGGGGCTTTGCGATCCGGAAGGGACTCGAACCCTCGACCTCCTGCGTGACAGGCAGGCGTTCTAACCAACTGAACTACCGGACCTTTTTGAGAGCCTCAAATATAAAGAGGCTCTTCAAAGGAAGTCAATAGCTTCCAATAATAATAATTTTGTTCTTAGAGCAGCTCCTTAATAGCAGAAGTAAGCTCTGCACTTTCAGGCTTAACCTTGCTTCTGAATCTTCTAATAAGGTTTCCTTCCTTATCAACAAGAAATTTCTCAAAATTCCACTTAATCTCACCTTCAAAGTCTTCGTTTGGCAATGAGGTTAGATAAGTAAAAAGCGGAGCCTGATCTTCTCCTTTAACCGAAACCTTTGAAGACATCGGAAAAGTAACTCCATAGTTGAGCGAGCAAAACTGCTTTATATCCTCTTCTGTGCCCGGCTCCTGCCCGTTAAAGTTGTTAGCCGGAAAACCTACAATCTCGAGACCCTGATCCTTATACTCTTCGTAAATAGCCTGAAGGCCTTCGTACTGTGGAGTATAACCACATTTTGAGGCGACATTTACAATAAGTAATACCTTGCCCTTATATTGATCCATTGATAATTCATTCCCGTCAATATCTTTAAACGGGAAATCGTAAATCGAATCATTCTTTTCTATACTAGTGCCCATGATAAATAGACTTAAAATTGCTGTAAATAGTATCTTCATAACAATGAGTTTAAAATTTGCGTTAGTGTTGAAACCGTAACCTATCAGTATTTCATTTCATGAAAAGATATTTAGCCCTTTTCTTTATTGCATCACCTTTACTTTTTTTCACACCCCTTCATGCACAGATGTTTTCGGTAGGTGAGGTGAACAGAACTACTCCCATCCCAAACTCCTATCTAAGAATTGGCTTGGCCCCTACTGAGTTTGAGTTCATGGGGGACCGAACAGCTAACCCCAATTCTGTAGGACTTGAATCATCTTCAACCGCTTTTGTACTGCACCTAGACACACCAAGCCTTAACCTGAATCTGTTGCTTGCAAATTCTATCACCGGCCTTGATGACAAAAGCCTTCTGGATCTTAGCCTTAGCTTATCCAATCAGTTTACGCTAATACGGAGGCCCAGAATATCTGCAGGAATACCTCTTCAGCTGTCTAGCGTTTTGACTAATGCTAATAATGATCAGGATCAGGAAAACTTCAACCAGGGTAGTTTTGCTATAGGCGCTGGCGCTTTTACCAGTCTTCGATTTGCAAGAAGAGCCGGGTTTGTAGCGGAATTTATACCAAGCTATGGATTTAGTAATTCCAGCGGTGGGTTTTTTGGTGGATCTGTTTTTATGATGAACGGAAAAGCTAAATTTGATATTCACAATGTAATCAGGGGGCGCTCTTTAAGCTTTGGCTATGATTTTATGTATCGCTCATTTGATGTTGATGATGATTTCCTGGATTTCGATCTTACTTCACATCAAATAACCCTTGGAATTTCTTTTTGAAACCGGAAAAAGTCCTTTTAGAGCTTGAGCATTTACTTGAACAAAACGGATATCGTTTAAGAAAAGAGCGGGGCGCATTCAGAGGAGCCGATTGTGTTATAGAAGGAGATCGCCTTGTTATGATCAACAAAAACAAACCCGTTGAATCACAGCTTGGAACTATTGCCCGGGTACTTAGCCAAATAGAGCTTGAAGAAACGTATATAAAACCGGCCGTTAGAAAAGAATTGGAGAAGCTTTGGGACCGACTTGAAGTTAGTCCAATAGAAGAACAAGACTGGGATACTGATTAAAATGAAAGTAACCTTCCTTGGAACCGGTACTTCAATGGGCGTACCCGTAGCTGGTGGGTTTAAAAGGAAGGACTTAGCTCATGACCCCAGAAATGAGCGAACCCGGTGCTCTGTCTGGATAAAAACAAATGAAACCTCTCTTCTTATTGATGTAGGGCCTGAGTTTCGTATTCAAAGTATTCGGTCTGAGATAGAGATGGTTGATTATGTGCTTCTAACTCATGAGCACATGGATCACGTGGCTGGACTTGATGATCTGAGGATGTATTCCTATTTGAAAAAAGGCCCGCTTCCGTTGTACTCTACTTCCTCGGCTTTGGAGTCCATTAAAAAGCGATTTGATTATCTTTTTGGGCCTGATAAATATCCGGGGTCTGCCTCGATAGATTTAAGAATAGCAGATGAGCCCTTTCTTTTAAACGACCTTTCCATCACCCCGCTGCCTGTAATGCATGGGGATCTTGAGATTTTGGGGTTTAGGGTTAACGATTTTTCTTATCTAACGGATGTAAAGGAAATACCTTCTTCTACAAAAGAGCTTATAAAAGGGAGTAAGGCCATTGTTATTAGTGCGCTTAGATGGGAGCCCTCACATCCAACTCATCTCACCATTCCTGAAGCAGTAGATATTATCAATGATTTGGGTGTTCCTGAGGCTTACCTAATACATATGAATAGCTACGTGGATCATGAGCCGACAAATAAACGGCTTCCCAAGCACATAAGGCTAGCTTATGATCTGCTGACTATTGAGATGTAGATTTAATCACGATCTAGATAAGCTCATTTCTTGTCATTTCGAACCTGTCTGCCGATGCAGACAGTGTGAGAAATCTAAAACTCCCCTCAAAAGCTATTCCTAGATTTCTCGGTCGCTCACTCTCTTGAAATGACAAGCAAAGAACTAGAGAAACTTCTCGAAATCTGATGTAGATTTAAGCTGTTCTACGATTTCCTTTACTCCTTGCGCTTTCTCCAGATTGCAGATAAGGATTGCATCATCTGTTTCAACAACGGCTACGTTATCCAAGCCTACGACAGAAATCATCTTTTCTCCCTTACTAAGAATCAGATTATTCTCAGAGTCAGCAAATGTTGTATTCAGAGCCTGAACTGAATTTCCTGCTCTGTCTTTTTCTGCAAGTTCATAAACAGCAGTCCAGCTTCCTACATCATTCCAGCCAAACTCTCCTGGGACTACAAATACTGATTGAGCCTTCTCCATGATTCCATAGTCAATAGAAATAGATTCACAGGCGTGGTAAAAATCATTAATCGCCAACTCATGATTGCTTGTGTACAATTCTTCAGAGGCTTCTTTAACCTCCTCATACATATCGGGAAGGTGACTTTTAATTTCATTTAAGACGGTTTCTGCCTTCCATATGAACATTCCTGAATTCCAGAAATACTCTCCAGATTCTAAAAACCTTTGCGCAGTAATACTGTCCGGCTTTTCTGTAAAAGCCTTAACAGGATGAACGCTCTTGCCTGCAAACTCTTCGTCAGAACTCGTGTCTCCATATATATATCCAAAGCCTGTTTCAGGTCTGCTTGGGTTTATCCCAATAGTAACCAGGTTTTCTCCCGTTTTAGCCTTCTCAACTGCTGAGCTTAATATGTTTCTGAACTCCTCTGGGTTTGTAATATGATGATCTGCTGGGAGTACAACCATAACAGCATCAGGATCTTTTTTATGAAGAAGCTCAGCTGCAATAGCAACACAAGGGGCGGTATTTTTAGCCACGGGCTCGCCTACAATATTCTCAGCAGGAACTCTTGGTAATTGCTCCTGAACTATGGAAACATAGCTACTATTAGTAACTACCAAGATCCTTTCTTGAGGAATTATTTCCTTAATTCGATCTGCTGTATTTTGAATCATAGTCCCATCACCAAAAAGGTTATGGAACTGCTTCGGGAATGATTTTGTGCTTTTTGGCCAAAATCGTGTGCCGGAGCCCCCGGCCATAATTACTGCATAAACCATGTAAAGCTAATACTTAGTTATTCTAGGATTTCAGGAACATTTACAAGGGTAAGTGTAAAGCTAAATGTAGAGCCTCTATTTGGCTCACTCTTAATCTTTAGTTGTTCTCCGTGGGCTTCAATAATATGCTTAACTATAGCCAAACCCAACCCTGTGCCTCCTCTTTCTCTTGATCTGGATTTATCTACTCTAAAAAAACGTTCTGTAACCCGTGGTAGGTCTGCCTGATCAATCCCCATTCCGGTATCGGTTACATAAAGCCTTACTTTAGATGGTTCTTTCGATAGATCTTTTAATCCGATTTCTACATTTCCACCTTTACTATTGTACTTGATCCCGTTTTCGATAAGATTTATAAGAACCTGCCTGATCTGGTTCTTATCTACTCTCACCTGGAGGTTCTTATCAAAATCAATAACCGTTAGGCTAACCTCTTCTTTATCTGCTTTGTAATTGAGGCTTTCTACCGTTTCCTGAACAACCTCATACAAATAAATATCTTCCACCTCCGATTTCAGCTCTCCGGTTTCCAGCTTAGATATTTCCATCAAATCTTTGGTGAGATAAATAAGTCGGTTTACATTCCTCATTGCTTTCTGCAGGAAAGATCGATTTACCTCTTCATCTTCTAAGGCTCCGTTAAGGAGCGTTTCTATAAAGCCCTGAATTGCGAAAATGGGAGTTTTTAATTCATGTGAGATATCACCGATAAACTCTTTACGATAATTCTCAATACGATTTAGCCGTTGAATTTCACGCTCTACGGTTCGGCTTGATTTAATCAGGTGTTTAATGATGTAATCGAGTTCGTCATCATAAAGAGTTCGAACATCCTCTATTTCTTCGAAACGCTTTTTAGAGATATTCTTCGATACCTGCTCTAAAACCTGAATGCGCCTAAACTCCAGAGAAAAAATAACACCATAGGAAACTAAAAAGGTGCCAACTAAAGCGATTACAGATGTTGTGGCTGCAGTTGTAAGTTCAATCTCGCTTACCAACCATAACAACAAAAAGATCACTACCGCTGAAGCAGCGGAGGTATATAATGCTACGCGAAGCCCAAGTCTGAATATCCTGGACTTCCTTCGATTTTTACTCATTCTTTAAATCTATACCCTACACCTTTTACTGTCTCGATGTAGTGGTCTCCCAGTTTTTCTCGGATTTTTCGCACGTGTACATCAACCGTTCTATCAACTACGTAAATATTGTCTCCCCAAACTTTATTTAGCAAGGTTTGGCGATCGAGTACTTTTCCTTTTCTGCTCGCCAGAAAGAATAAGAGCTCAAATTCTTTTCTTGGCAATTGAAACTCTTGATCCCCCCTCTTAACAATGTACCTATCCTTATCAACTTCCAAATCGTGAACATCCAATTTGTTCTGTGCTTCCTGGGTTTCATCAAATCGGCGCATTACGGCCTTAATTCTTGAAATCAGCTTGGTGGTACTAATTGGCTTGGTAATATAATCGTCCCCACCTTTGTTTAAGCCCTCAACCTCCGTTTTCTCATCGCTTCGGGCAGTGAGAAAAATAATAGGAATACGCTTTAGTTCGTCATCTTTCCGCATTATTTCAACTGCTTCCAGACCGTCCATTTTGGGCATCATGATATCCAGCAGAACCAAATCCGGCTTACTTTCTTTGGCCAAGTTAATTCCTTGTTCTCCGTTTTCTGCTTTTAAGACCTGGAATCCTTCCTTTTTAAGATTGTACTCGATGAGATCCAATAAATCCTTTTCATCATCTACAACCAGAATGGTTTTCTTTGCCACGAGACTTTAATTTAGTTATATGCTTACAATTTTATAATGGTACTAATGTAACCGGCCAATAAAAAATGAACAAATTGTTACCTATCGGTTCAGAATAGCGAGACTTCTTCGTATCGCTGTAGATACATCTGAGTCCGGGCCCACTTTCAACACCTCCATTGCCGCTTGCTCAGACTCCCTTTCTGAAAAACCGAGCGCCACTAACGCTTGGATTGTTTCTTTCATTACCTGCCCATTGCTTTCTAAAGAAATAGAGCCTGATCCAGCTGAAGAAGGTGCTGGTAGCTTTTCTTTAAGTTCGAGGGTTATACGTTCTGCTGTTTTCTTTCCAATTCCCGGAACCCGGGAAAGAGTCGCAATATCACCCGAAGCTATTGCTGTAATAAGATGATTCGCCGGGAGCCCGCTAAGAATTGTTAGTCCAAGTTTTGGGCCCACCCCTTTTACGGTAATCAACTTTTCGAATAAGGCCTTTTCCTCTAAAGAAATAAAGCCAAATAATCGTTGATCATTTTCTGTGATGTGATGGTAAATAAGCAGTTTTATCTCCGACCCTAATGCCTCCATGTGCTCCAGGGTTTGAGAAGATATCTCTACCCCATAACCCACCCCCTGTACATCTAGCAATACTTTGCCTTCCGATTTTTCTTCAACAAACCCTTTTAGAAATGCAATCATGATTTATGGACTCTGTCCGGGTTCTCGGCTACAAAAGCGGCCCAATCTCCCTTCTTATTATTTTGGTGGGTCTTACTTTTTCCTGATAATGGAATTCCTTTTCCATTCATGAGATGACACCAGGCAACCGCTAAGGCATCTGTAGCGTCATTTGAAAGCTTTTCATCAGGAAGGGTCACCATCTTTTGTAGCATATAAGCTACTTGTTCTTTGCTGGCATTTCCATTTCCAGTAATGGATTTTTTAACCACTTTCGGAAAGTACTCTGTCACTTCCAGTCCTGCATTTTTAATGGCTAGTATTGCGGCAGCCTGTGCCCTCCCAAGTTTAAGCATGGCCTGGGGGTCCACTCCATAAATTGGAGTCTCAACCGCACATTGGGTGGGCTGGATGGATTTTATAATGCCCGATATTTTATCAAAAATAAACTGGAGGCGGTCGGAATGCTCTTCAATATGTGCCATTTTCAACACATCACAACGAAGCGCAATCAATTTGCCATTTTCCTCGGTAAGTACCGCATACCCGGTAAACCGGGAGCCAGGATCAATACCGAGGATAATTTCAGGCATATGCTTATTCGTCTTCTGCGTAAAGTTTAGCGAGGTCGTTCATCATTTCCTCTGAAATACCGTTAGTTACAAACCCTCCATCATGGAATAGGTTCTGCATGGTCACCTTTCTGGTTAGGTCTGAGAACAAGGTCACACAGTAATCTGCACAATCATCCGCGGAAGGATTACCAAGAGGAGAAAGTTTTTCAGCGAATGTATACATCCCATCAAAGCCTTTGATACCAGATCCGGCTGAAGTTTTAGTTGGCGCTTGTGATACTGTGTTCACTCGAATTCCACGAGAACCTAAGCGGCTACCATAGTTTCTTGCGATGCTTTCGAGCAGTGCTTTCGCATCGTTCATATCTGAGTACTTACTAAAAATTCTCTGTGCTCCAATGTAAGAAAGGGCAACAATGCTACCGCCATCGTTTAATGTTCCTGTCTGCTCAGCATGGTGTAATACCCTGTGCAAAGAAATGGCTGAAATATCCAGTGATTGCTGGTACCAGTTGTAATTTAAATCGGTGTATTCCTTTTTCTTTCGAATATTTGGAGACATCCCAATTGCATGAAGAATAAAGTCCACTCCTCCCCCAAAATGTTCTTTCGTTTTCTCCATTAGTTCAACAATCTCATCGTCTTTAGTAACATCAGCAGGGATGATGGGCGCGCCGGTTTCCTCCGACAGACCGTTAAGCGTTCCAAGCCTTAGCGCAATAGGGGCATTAGAGAGTACAAAATCAGCTCCTTCTCTTTTACATGCTAGCGCAATTCTCCAGGCAATGCTTCGCTCATCCAGCGCTCCGAAAATAATTCCTTTTTTTCCTTTTAGTAGTCCGTAGCCTTCGCTCATTGTAATATTGTATTGAGTATGTAATAATTAATTTCGTTCGGCAGAAGATAAGCAAAATATCAACGTAGTCATCCTGAACTTGATAGCGAACTTTTTAGATGTGTTCGTTTTGTTAGTTGCTCTTCTAACTCAATTAGGAGGAGTACTTTTGATAAAACAATTTTGGTTTTAAGTGTTATTTATAAATAAATACTTTAGGTTAAGCTTAACCAAAATATATTCAATATCTCATGAACAAACTTATCCCTCTTTTTACCCTTTTAGTGTTTGCCTATGCTTGTAGTGATAGCACTTCCGTAAACAATGACGAATCTCTTGAAAATGAAGCCGCCTCATATACGGTAGGAAAAACTCCTCTTCCCGTTATTGAAGGAATCAAAGATTATGGAATAGATGAGATTAGTGAGATGGTTGGGGAATCGAAAGCCAAATCGATAGCCATTAATGAAGAAGAGTTTACCCAATTACTCGATTCATATAGAGATCAGGCGAACTCTGAATACTATGGCGTCTTCAGTTTCAGAAGAAAAGTAAATGATGAATATGTTTACCACTACTATGTGAGAGATATCAACTTTTCAGAGGAAATCCTGGAAGAAGCTAGCGGAGAGAAGGCTTTATTTGTGGTAGTTCCGGGAAAGGATATGGCAGGAATTCATAGAACCTATGTTGCATGGATTCCGAACAGTCAAAAAGCAAAAGATCAGATGGCACTTTGGGCTCTTCCTACTGAAACACAGCCAAACCCTCTTGATGTAGGTACCATCCCCGATAACATGAAGTCTATGGGTTGTGATTGGGTTGAAACCGTACCAGGAGGATATGTAATAATTGGAGGCAGCGTTACTTATTGGCCGCCCATTGTAGAATGGATATGCGAAAACCCGGATACTCCTGTTGAATATGAAGAACCTGATATGGGCGGGGGAGGAAGCGGAGTATGCCCTACTCCGGGAGGTTGCGGTTTTGCTGATGATTGCCCGGATGGTGAAGATTGTTCCGTGGATAAACCCTGCCCCGGAGACCCGGTTATGAATCCAGAAATAGCCCCAACGGACGGACAAGGAGTTAATGGAGGGCGGTATGGCGCTCATAGATATAATAGTGTTGGGTACCATCAAGGACTTGATATAAAAGCAGATGTAAATTCTCCAGTACATGCAATGCACTCTGGAAATGCATCTAGTGGATATAGCTCAGACTTCGGACATTATATCATAATTACTACAGTGATAAACGGAAAAACGTATTTTGTGCTTTATGCCCACCTTAACCTAACTATGGTAAATAGTGGATATGTTAATCAGGGAGATCAAATAGGTTTATCTGGGCGAACGGGAAATGCTAATAATGCCCCTCATGCACATGTTCATATAGAGACCAGAACCGCTGATCAAGGAGATTCCAGTTATAATGACTATACTGCTCATGACCCGGAAAGCTTGATGGGAACTAAATTTGACGCTCAAGGTAATCCTTCTAACTCAGGATGTACTATCTAAATATTATGTCTAAAAAAATCCTCTTATTTATTGGAGTCCTTTTTTTTCCTTTGTCATGTTTTTCTCAGGATTCAACTCTCTTTTATGATTCCGAATCTGAAAAATGGGGTTTATCGTTTGAAACGTACAAACAACTACGAATTAATGAAGGCATCCTGTTAAATAGTTTACGAGCTGAAGAAACCCCCTGGGCATTGCTAGAGACTCAATTTCCGGATGAGTATAGTACACGAACTGATACGACCTTTATAGAAACCTTAAGAACAGATAATCTAGATGGATTGCGCGTTTTTTATACAAACTATGAAGACTCAAAAAAGCTACGCGCTTCTAGACTAGAAATTGATAGCAAAAAATTTTTCTTGAGTACATATCTATTTGAGCTTCGTATTGGAACTCCTATCAATGGCCTGTTTCCTAATACGGATAAAGCTTTGTATTCGAACAGAAACTTTATTGTTTTGTATCCAAGGACATCCTCTAATAAATACAGAAGCGCTCCTGCAATTGGGCTTAGCTTAGATTCAGAAACAAAAAAAATCACTAAAATTACTGTGACTTTTTGGAGCTTATGAAAGCAAAACGTGTAACCTGGGTTGTACTATTTTTTAAGCTTATCTGTTTTTTTAATATTAGCGCCCAAGGGACTAAAATCTCTTACAATGGAGAAAATACTTTTTATATAAGCTCATCTTTGTACAGCGAGCTAAAAGTAAACGGTAAAATCTCCTTTGAGGATATTCTACAGGAAGGGAGCTGGAACCTGCTCATCAAAGAATTTGGTGAACCAGAAAACACAGACTTGGTCTCTGACTCTTTGTTTGGAAAATCCAGAAGCGATGACTTTGACGGTCTGAGAATTTACTATTCTGAAATTGAGGACCCAGGCAAACTATTAGCAAATCGAGTAGAAATCGATAGCACATCTTTTTCGTTAATTGCTAATGACTTTGAGCTTTCCATAAGAAAACCCATAAATGACCTCTTTCCGGCAGAACTGAAGAATAAGTTGTCCGGTAAAAATCGCTTAGTTCTATTTATTGAGTATGAAGAGAATAAATATGCGGATATTGAAACTATTGGTTTGGAAATCGACCCATACACAGGAATAATTAAATCAATGCTAATTATTTTATGGAGACCATAAAGAACCTGTGTCTCTTCTTATAAGGTATTTAACAACCCAATATAATTTTCCACATCACTGTTGATAAGCCTTGTTTAATCCCGTATTTTTGCAGGCTCCGTAACTGGCGGAGATAATCCTGTTTTTCCATGTTTGATAATCTATCCTCAAATCTAGAGCGAGCCTTTAAGAATATTAAAGGTGAAGCACGTCTTACCGATGTAAACATCGCGGAGACGGTACGTGAGATTCGTCGCGCCCTTTTGGATGCCGATGTGAATCTTGAGGTAGCCCGCCAGTTCACAGCAGATATTAAGGATAAGGTCCTTGGCTCTGATGTTCTCACCAGTGTTAATCCAGGTCAGCAGTTCACAAAAATTGTGTACGATGAGTTGGTTGCAACCTTTGGTGGCGAAAAATCAGATATCGCCCAGGCACACACTCCCCCTACTGTCATTCTCATAGCCGGTTTGCAAGGTTCTGGTAAAACCACCTTCACAGGTAAGCTTGCCCGATACCTTAAGCAGGAGCATAAACGGAACCCGCTTCTTGCTGCCGCCGATGTTTATCGCCCTGCTGCAGTAAACCAGCTAAAAACACTCGCATCGCAAATTGATGTGCCTGTGTATTCGATTGAACAAAAAGACGCTGTTCGTGTTGCTAAAGAAGCCGTTTCGATGGCAAAAAGCTTAGCAATGGACACTGTTATCATCGATACCGCGGGCCGTTTGCATGTGGATGAAGAGATGATGAAAGAGGTCGCGGAAATTAAAAAAGCCGTTAATCCTCATGAGATTTTGTTTGTAGTTGACTCCATGACTGGACAGGATGCAGTTAACACAGCAAAAGATTTCAATGACCGATTAAACTTTGATGGCGTTGTTCTTACCAAGCTAGATGGTGACACCCGCGGTGGTGCTGCCCTATCTATCAAATCGGTAGTAGACAAGCCAATCAAGTTTGCGAGTACCGGCGAAAAGCTGGATGCCCTTACCCCTTTCTACCCAGACCGAATGGCTCAACGCATTTTGGGGATGGGAGATGTGGTATCGCTTGTTGAAAAAGCTCAAAAAGAATTTGATGAAAAAGAAGCCCAGCGTCTTCAAAAACGGATCACTTCTGACAAGTTTGATCTGGAAGACTTCCTGGCTCAGATTCAAAAAATCAAAAAGATGGGAGATCTTGGTGATCTCGTATCTATGATTCCCGGCGCCAGCAAAGCAATAGAAGATGCAGATATCAATGATGACGCTTTTAAGCCCATCGAAGCAATAATCTATTCTATGACGCCGGAAGAGCGTCGGAACCCCAGCATTTTAAATGGAAGCCGTCGAAGACGGATTGCACAAGGTTCCGGCACAACTGTTCGTGAGATTAATGATCTCATCAAACAGTTTGAACAGATGAAGAAAATGATGAAGACCATGTCCAAAATGGGAAAAATGGGACGGGCTCTTCATGGACTTAAAAATCTGCCTCTAGGCCGATAAGAACACTAGTGATATGATTTCAAAATGAAAAGCAGTCATCCTGAGGATACTTCCGAAGGATCTGCACAACCAAGAACTTGCTAGAAAATTGTGCCGACTCATCGCTTTGCTCTGAGTGACTTATTCTAGTTTTTTATTTGAGAATTCATATCAACAACGATTTAGATAACTAAAACTCAACTGAGGAAACATCATTGATTAAGATTAGACTTCAACGCAAGGGACGTATTCGTCGTCCTATCTATCATATCGTAGTTGCTGATAGCCGCTCTCCAAGAGACGGTCGTATTATTGAGCAAGTAGGTCGTTATGATGGCGTTACCGAAAAGAAAGAGACGGTTCTTAATGAAGACCGTATTATGTACTGGTTAGATACCGGTGCACAGCCTACCGATTCCGTTCGTAAAATCCTTCGCCAGGAAGGTTTGCTATATAAGCGCCACCTTGTTATGTGGGGCAAAAGCGAAGAAGAAATTGATGCTGCTCTAGCAGAATGGAAAGCATACCGTGACTCTAAGAAAGAGACCGAAGTAACCAGAAAAGAACAAGTTCAGGCTTCTCTTGCTGCTGAAGAAAAAGCAGTAAAAGAGAACGTAGCCAAGAAAGCTGCAAAAGCCGCTGCTGAACTAGCAGAAGAAGCAACAGCAGAGGCTGAGGCTACAGAAGCTACCGAAGAGGTTGCAGAAGAAGCGACGGCCGAGACTACGGAAGAAGCTGTAGCAGAAACAGTTGAAGAAACAACCGATGAAGTAGTGGAAGAGCCCGCTGAAACTACCGAAGAGGTAGTAGTAGAAGCAGTAGCTGAAGAACCTGTTGCAGAAGTAGAAGAAACAGAAGAAGCTACTGAGGAAGAGGTTGTTGCGGAAGCAAGTACTGATACTCAAGTTTCTAGTGACTTAACGGCAAAAGAAGCTATTGATCACATCAATAATACCGACCTTGCTGACTTAGCTGGTTTTGTTACTGATGCTGAAGATCGTAAAACTGTACTAGCTGCCTGGGAAGCCAAGCAAGCTGGATAAATTTGAGGCTCCTATGAATCAGGACGCCCTTACATCACCGTTTGTCCAGGTTGGGCATGTTGTTAAATCGCAGGGTTTGAAAGGAGAATTAAAGGTTCACTTTGATTCCATAAATCCCAACGCGATAGAACAGATTTCGATGGTGTATATGCGAAATGATCGTGGAGACTTTTTTCCCTCTCGACTTTCCGGGTTCCGGATAGAAGAAAAGGGAAACAAACCTTCGTTCTTTGTACAATTTGACCAAATCGCTGATCGCTCTTCTGCTGATGCGATGAAAAACAAAGCTCTTTTTATTGAAAGAAAAGAAGCTGAAAAGTTCTTCAATGAACATATTGAAGAGCCTTCATTCATCGACTTTGAAGTAGTACATGAAGATAATGCTATTGGCTATGTAGATGAGGTAATAGATAATGGAGCGCAGCAACTTCTTTCTATAGCATCAAGTAAAGGAGCTTTGTTGGTTCCTATTGTTGATGAATATATAGTGAACATTGATGCTGAATCCGGAACCATCTATTGTAAAAACCTTGGGCGACTGATTGAATTATGATGAGAATAGACATCATATCAGGAGTTCCTGCCCTGTTAGACGGGCCACTAAATCATAGCATAGTAAGGAGAGCTGTAGATAAAGGACTAGTTGAGATTCGTGTGCATGATCTTCGGGATTATACCGACGACAAACACAAAAAAATCGATGACTATCCTTATGGTGGAGACCCGGGAATGGTGTTAACTCCACAGCCTATCTTCAGCTGCATAGAACACCTCTTAAAGCAACGAGATTATGATGAATTGATCTTTACTGCTGCCGACGGTGATGTTTTTGATCAACAAGCGGCTAACGCGCTTTCATTGAAAAAAAACATTCTTATTCTTTGCGGACATTATAAAGGGGTAGATCAGCGAGTACGTGATGAGTTAATCACCAAAGAATACACTATTGGTGATTACGTGCTTTCGGGAGGAGAACTTCCCGCCATGGTTATTACCGACGCTATAGTTCGTTTATTGCCAGGCGCTATTGGAGACGCCGGAAGTGCGCTTAATGACTCATTTCAAAATGGATTGCTTGAAGCGCCGGTTTATACTCGACCAGCAGAGTTTCGGGGGCTCAAAGTTCCTGAAGTACTACGATCAGGTGATCCTAAAAAAATCGAAGCATGGCAACAGGAGCAATCCCTAGAACGCACCAAAGAACGAAGAAACGATTTGTACGAAAAACTTTAGAAAGAATATTAACATCTTATCCCGACCGCTGTCGGGACGAGATCAAGACATAAAAAAATGGACAAGCTAAAATTAGTTGAACAAACTCTGGTAAATGATGACATCCCTGAATTTACTGCAGGTGACACCGTAAACGTTCACTACCGTGTACGTGAAGGTGAGAAGGAAAGAATTCAGCAGTACGAAGGTGTTGTAATTTCTGAGCGAGGAAGCGGCCCAAACAAGACATTCACCGTTCGAAAAATGAGTGGAAGTATTGGCGTTGAGCGTATTTTCCCACTCAACTCTCCTTTTATTGCTCAAATTGATGTGAAAAGAAAAGGTAAAGTTAGACGTTCGAAGTTGTTCTATCTTCGTGAGCTTCGTGGTAAGGCTGCCCGTATCAAGGAAAAAGAAAGCCAGAACCGAAAGAAGTAATCGTTTCTTAACTATTTGTTGAAACTAATCCCGGATCATTCTTTGTAATAATCCGGGTATTTCTTTTTTGTCTCACTCACTTATTCGAACATAAATCTTCAGGTATGAACATAATTCTCTTTGGTCCTCCTGGTGCAGGAAAAGGTACTCAGGCGGAGTTACTTATTAACGAATACTCTATTCCTCACCTTTCTACAGGAAATATTTTCCGGGCTGCCATTAAGAATCAGACCCCTCTTGGTCAAAAGGTAACCGCAATTCTTGATGCCGGTGAACTAGTACCTGACCAGCTTACTATTGACCTGGTTGCTGAAGAGCTTAATGATGAGAAATATAATAATGGAGCTGTATTTGATGGCTTTCCAAGAACAGTAGTTCAGGCCGAAGCTTTTGACAAACTCCTGGAGAGCAAAGGGCAAAAACTAGATGCCTTTATATCTCTTGAGGCTCCTGAAGAAGAACTGGTTAAGAGAATTTTATCCAGGGGTCAGGGCCGTTCTGATGATACAGAAGAAGGGGCAAAGCACCGCATTAGTGTATATAACAAAGAGACCGCACCAGTCCAGGCTTATTATGAAGGCAAAGGACAAGTCAAAAAGATTGACGGTATCGGTAGTATTGAAGAGATTTTCGACCGAATTAAGTCTATTCTTTCTTAGTCTTTCTTTTCTCTAGGTAAATACTCCTGGAATCGTAGACCCGAAATACTTTCAGTTTTCGGTAGTAATCCCAATTCTTTATAAGCATCCAGTATTTGCCCCCACTTTTCCGTTGAAGAGCTTCCAATATTGACCCTATTTGGATATATCAGATCCATCATCTGCTCTGCTTCATATAACAAATGCTCTTTGCTATGGCGTGTAGAGTACTTTTCATAGATAATATCCACTGTCTCTTCAATATTACTCATCGCGTATTCCCACCCTTTTAAAGACGCTTCTCTGAATTGTAATACAACATCTTGATTGTTTTCTATCATCTCTTCAGTAGTAAATAACACATCTCCATAAAACCCATAGCCCATCCCTTCTGGTTGGATAATCACGTAATCTACACCTGCTTCTTGTAGTAAAAAGGGTTCATCTGAGATATAGGCAGTAATTGCATCTACCTCATCATCAATAAGCTCTGAAATAGAATAGGAATGGCCCGTTTGAATAAAATCAGATTTGGTAACCCCATTCATTTCAAGATAGGCCAAAATATCTGCTGCATAAGCCTCTACTGCTACTCTCTTTCCTTGTATATCTGATACCTTTTCAATTCCTGATTCCCTTTTAGCTACCAGAACCTGGGCTGATCTTTGAAATATTGGAGCCAATAGTACCAGCTTTCTCCCCCGGCTTCGAAGTAATAAGATATCCGATGTAGTTACACCAAATTGAGCCTCTCCTTCAAATACAGAAGCCAATGTTTCTCCCTCATCCGGAGCCTCAAGTAGCGTGACTTCGAGACCTAAATCATGATAATACCCTTTTTCAATAGCCATGTAATACCCGGCAAACTGAAACTGATGCTTCCATTTTAGTTGGAGTGTAACCTGTTCAGTTTTTTTCTCTGTTTGAGCATGAACATGTGTAGCAGCTAAGAGCACTGTAATAAGCAGTATTAATTTTATCACCTTCATCTTTTCTTTCCTTTTTAAGTCATCCTGAGCACCCCTGCGAAGGATCATCAAAAAAATAAACTACATCATACTTTGCTTTTAGGTTCATTTGATAATTATCCCGTTAACTACAACAAGGCTTAATCCTTTTAATGTTTGATCCTTCGCAGGGGTGCTCAGGATGACTGTATTAACTAAACGGCAATAGCCCATAAACTAATGCCGCCAAAGCCCCACCTAAAAGAGGGCCAATCACTGGTACCCAGGAATATTCCCAGTTGCTAGACCCTTTTCCTTTGATTGGAAGGATAAAGTGAGCAATTCTTGGGCCTAAATCCCGCGCCGGATTAATTGCATAACCCGTTGTTCCACCTAATGACATCCCGATTCCAAATACTAACAACCCTACAGGTAGGGCACTTATAGATCCAAGTCCTACTTCTGGTTCGGCAAGGAATAACACCCCAAAAACAAGAATGAATGTACCAAACACCTCGGAGTATACATTATCAGTTGTACTCTTTATTGCAGGCCCGGTACTAAATACTCCCAGCTTGGTTCCCTGGTCTTCGGTTTCTTCAAAATGCTTTCGGTAATGAAACCATACTAATGTAGCACCAAGAATAGCTCCAATCATTTGCGCTATTATATATCCCCCAACCAGGCTCCAGGAAAACTTTCCTGCCATCGCTAATCCTACCGTTACTGCAGGGTTAATATGGGCTCCACTAATTGAAGCTGAAACATAAACAGCAACAAATACGGCTATTCCCCAGCCCCAGTTTATAAGTATCCAACTTCCTCCGCTAGCATAGGTCTTTTTGAGTGATGCATTAGCGTTTACTCCCAGCCCTAACACCATGAGTAAGAATGTTCCCAGTACTTCTCCTAAATATGCTTCCATTGTTTTCTCCTAATAGTCATCCTGAGCATACTTGCGAAGGATCTGAACGAATATTCGACTAGATCCTTCGGCGGTAGCCTCAGGATGACAATAAAATTGTATTGTTAGTTTATAATGTAATTCCTTGCCATTGCTTCGTATTCCTTTACTTCCTGAATGACCCAGGCCTCATCGAACCCAAACTCATCCGCTAGCATGCGTCCAACCAACGGAGCTGCTTCAACTGATGCTTCAGCATCAAGCAATAAGGCCCGTGTTCTCCTAGATAATACGTCGTCAATAGTAACTGCAAGCTCGTTTCTGATTGCCCAAATCACTTCTGCTTTTATATAAGGCAGATCAGGATGAACCTTCTCGGAAAGATCGGACTGCTCCTTCAATAATCTATTTATTCCAACAATATCCGATCCATATACATGGAGATGATCGTTCCTGTCCACGCTTTTTAGCCAACCGTGAATATGAAGCTCTTCGGTTTTACAGGGCCTTTCCTGCAATCCTGCAATTATGATCGCCTGGTTGATCGTATCCTCGGCCATTTTTCGATACGTAGTCCACTTCCCCCCTGTAATGGTTACCAGACCCGACTCTGATACTTGTAAATGGTGACTCCTTGAAATTTCCGATGTAGAAGTTGTATCGGCAGGCTTTACTAACGGACGAAGTCCTGCAAATACACTTTTCACATCTGTACGTACTGGGTCTTTTGAGAGATATTGCTTGGCATGCCTGAGGATGAATTCGATTTCTTCTTCAAGAGCAACGGGCTCAAGGCTTGGGCTTTCTATTGGAGTATCGGTCGTTCCTACCAGGGCCTTTCCATGCCATGGTACCGCGAACAAGACCCTTCCATCATCTGTATGGGGAACCATGATAGCAGCATCTCCCGGGAGAAATTCTTTGTCTAACACCAAATGAACGCCCTGGGCACATTGTATGATTTTCTGATGGTTCTCTTCATCCATTTCCAGAATATCATCCGTAAATATTCCTGTAGCATTTATGATCACATGGGCATTAATCTCGTGAGCATCTCCATTGAGCATATCCATTACCTGAACCCCGTGAACTAATCCATCTAACCTTTTTTGGAGGCCGGTTACCTTCATATAATTTAAAACGGTTGCACCATGATCAACGGCTGTTTGAGCCAGGTTAATAGCTAAACGCGAATCATCAAATTGCCCGTCATAATAGATGGTGCCCCCTAATAACCCTTCTTCTTCAAGTGTGGGAATCTTTTCCATCACCTCTTCTTTGGAAAGAGAGCGCGACTTTTTGATTCCCAGTTTCCCGGCGAGCATATCATACACTTTTAGTCCGACCCCATAAAAAGGTCCACTCCACCATTTATAACTTGGGACAATAAACGATTGATGGCTCACCAGGTGTGGCGCATTTTGAATCAACAGTCCCCGTTCTTTTAGTGCTTCAATAACTAATGAAACATCTCCTTGCTGCAAATACCGAACCCCACCATGAACCAGCTTCGTACTTCGACTGGATGTACCCTTTGAGAAATCATGCATATCCAGCAGAAGCGTTTTATAGCCTCTTGAAGCTGCATCAACTGCACAACCAAGACCCGTTGCTCCGCCCCCAATAATGAGAATGTCCCAATAGTCATTGAATTGGTTGAGGGTTTGTATGAAGTGGTTTCTGTTCATTTCGTTTTATGTCATCCCGGGCTTGACCAGGGATCTGTGAAGTTTGATTATCGGTTATTGATTTACAATTAGATCCTTCGGAAGTATCCTCAGGATGACTACGAGATCCACCCTTTACTTTTTTCCACGGCTTTATTCCATTTTGAGAGGAGACTTTGAACTTCATTTGAGCCCATTTTTGGTTCAAATCGCTTTTCCTCCTGCCATTGTTTTCCAATTTCGTCTGCGTCCTTCCAAAACCCTACTGCCAGCCCGGCCAGGTACGCTGCTCCAAGTGCCGTTGTCTCCAGTATTTTTGGACGGACAATGGGAATTTGCAGAATATCTGACTGGAATTGCATTAATGTATTATTAACTGTTGCCCCTCCGTCTACTCGAAGTTCCTGGATATCGATACCGGAATCGGCTTCCATGGCATCTAACACATCTTTTACCTGAAAAGCGATTCCCTCTAACGCGGCCCGTGCTATATGTCCCGCAGTTGATCCCCGGGTTAATCCAAACAAAGAACCCCGGGCTCGCTGGTCCCAGTGTGGAGCTCCTAATCCGGCAAATGCCGGTACCAGGTAAACTCCTCCATTATCCTCTTCTGATAGGGCGAGTTTTTCTATTTCAGAAGAAGACTTAATAATTCCAAGCCCGTCGCGTAGCCATTGAACAACGGCGCCGGCTATGAAAATACTTCCTTCTAACGCATAGATCGTCTCATCATTAACCTGATAACCTATTGTAGTGAGTAGGTTGTTTTTAGATTCAACGGCTTCTGTTCCTGTATTAAACATAATAAAGGAACCTGTTCCGTAGGTATTCTTCAACATTCCCGGCCGCGTGCACATTTGTCCAAACATGGCTGCTTGCTGATCTCCTGCAATTCCAGCAATAGGCACTTCATGAGCAAAAATAGTGGTTTTAGTATGACAGTAAACTTCACTTGATGACTTAACTTCGGGCAGCATGCTTTGAGGGATTCCCATTAACTGGAGCAGCTCTTCATCCCATTTTCCTTCGCATATATTATAAAGCATTGTTCGAGATGCGTTGGTCACATCGGTTACATGTGTTTCTCCTTTAGTAAGATTCCAGACTAGCCAGGAATCAATGGTTCCAAAGGCGAGTTTGCCTTGTTCTGCTTTTGTTCGGGCTCCATCTACGTTTTCTAAAATCCATCTCACTTTTGTTCCGGAGAAATAGCTATCTATTACAAGTCCAGTCTTTTCTTTGATTTTCTCTTCCCAGCCTTCTGCTTTTAATTGATCACAATAGTCGGATGTTCTCCTATCCTGCCATACAATAGCGTTATATACCGGCTCTCCGGTTTCTCTATCCCACACAACCGTGGTTTCTCTTTGGTTTGTAATTCCTATAGCCGCTATGTTCTTTCCATTTGCTCCACATTCGGTAATAGCTTCGGCAATCACTCCTGCCTGGGTTTTCCATATCTCGTTTGGGTTATGTTCTACCCATCCTTCATTCGGAAAATGCTGTTTGAATTCTTTTTGAGCTACGGCTCTGATTTCTCCATCATGATCAAAAATAATCGCCCTGGAACTGGTTGTCCCCTGGTCGATTGCAAGTACAAATTTTTTCTCCATTCAGACTCCTTTTTTCCTGTTGAATATGTTTTAAAAAGTTGGGAAAAGGAAATGCTTCGATTACATTCAAAGCGATTTTTAATTCACTCGATATCGATGACTAAATTCGTTTCCCTCCTTGTTGCTATGCTGATCTCTTCTTCTTCTTTTGCCCAGGATCTTCGACTTCCACTTCTTTTTTCGGATCATATGGTTCTCCAACGAGAAGAGAATCTTAAGTTTTGGGGATGGGATACCCCGAGGCAAAACATAACCGTTACTCTTAATGGCTCTTCCGAAATCACCACTACAAATATGGATGGCTATTGGCAGGTTTTTCTTCCTAAACAGAACGCAGGGGGGCCTTATGAAGTAAGCATTTCCGGTAGTACAAAAATTTTGATTCAGGATGTTTATATCGGTGATGTTTGGATTGCGGGCGGACAAAGCAATATGGAATGGAAGCTGAATCAGCGAGTAAACAATTGGGAAGAAGAAATCGCCAATAGTGATCTTCCTGAAATTCGGTTCTTCGAAGTTCCGAATGTAATTTCTTATAAACCTGAAGATCATTTAAGTGGAGGAGAGTGGAAAATTTCCAATCCAGAAAATAGTCCTGAATTTTCTGCTGTCGCCTGGCATTTTGCAAAACTCAATCATTCTGAAAAAGGAGTTCCTGTTGGGATTATTGATTCTAATTGGGGAGGGACACCAGCACAGGCATGGACACCAGCTAAGCGATTACAATCCGTTGAAGGGTATGAAGAAGAAGCGATTGAAGTTCTTTCAGAACCCAACTGGGAACAGAAGCTTACGAGAGCACAGAAAGAAAATGAAATCCGTTGGTCAAGGCTCATTGACCAAACGGAACTCTTAAAATATGGAGTCCATGAAGAAGAGTTTGATGATTCAGAGTGGAATACCATCGAACTTCCAAACTTAGAAGCACTTCAAGATTATGTTTGGTTTAGAAAAACTTTTTCAGTTGAGTCAGTTGATGATGCTGTGCTTTCGTTTGGAAATCCGGGTAAATTTACCGTTGCTTTTTTGAATGGGCAGCAGATTTACTATAAAATTTGGAGTGACGAACCAAAGCTTATAGATATTGACAAAAAACTACTTAATGAAGGAGAAAATGTATTAGCTATAAGAACAGTTGAAGACTGGGACAACAGAGTTTTCATTGGCAGTGAAAATGATTTTTGGATTAGCATTGGAAATCAAAAAATTGATCTTTCTGACACATGGATGTTCAGCAACACTGTTGAGCCCGAACTTGGAGATTATATATTATATGAACACTCTCCCGGTTTTTTATATAATTCTATGATCCATCCAATGGCAGGTTTTGGAATAAAAGGAGCTATTTGGTACCAGGGAGAAAGTAATGTGGGTCACTATTATTGGTATCGTGAATTGTTTTCTTCCATGATTGAAGAATGGAGAGCAATATGGGGTTTGGGAGATTTTCCTTTTCTATTTGTACAGTTGGCAAATTTTTTAGAGAGAGCAGAGCAGCCTCAGGACTCCTACTGGGCTGGACTCCGTGATGCGCAAACTCAAACTTTGTCGGTACCAAACACAGGCATGGCTACCATTATTGATATCGGGGAGGCAGATGATATTCATCCAAGAAATAAAGAAGATGTTGGTTATCGTTTGTGGCAATCTGCTAAACGCATAGCATACGGGGAAGAAATTGTACACTCAGGCCCAATGTATAAGGAGCATATCATTAATGGATCGAGCATAGAGCTGAGTTTTGATTTTATCGGAGAAGGTTTTGTGCTGAAAGGAGCCAACAAACCTCTCAGTTTTGAAATTGCCGGTGATGATAAAACCTTTTATTGGGCAGATGCCAGAATTGAGGGGGATAAAATTATCGTTTCTTCTGAGTTTGTAGCTAATCCAGTTGCTGTTCGGTATGCCTGGGCAGATAATCCAGAGGTCTCTTTGTATAATTCAGAAGATTTGCCCGCAGTGCCTTTCAGGACGGATGATTGGTCTTTGGTCAGAAACTAGGAATCAACCTTATTTATAAGAATTAGCACTTTCTCTTGCCAATTTCACCATTTCCCAATAAGGAGGAAAGTATCTTTCCTTTTCTTCAAACTCTTTCACTTTCCGATCGGTTAGCATTTTAATTTTTTCATGACGGGTAATAAAAGCATCACTTTTTAATGCTTGTGTTGCACTCATTCCCTCAGGTACAGGGCCCTCTTTCCCAAATTGGTTTTTCATCCAGCTGTAACTTTTCAATATTCTCCCAAACGGAAGCATTAACGGATTGAATCCTATTTTTTCTCCTCTATCTGCTTGCTCCAGCATTGCATCGATTACGGCATTATATAAATGATCATCATATAGAGCTTCCGTATTTCTCCACTCACCTACTACCGAAAGTTGAGGGTCATATTCTAAATCGGAAGGCATTTGGGTGACAAAATTCTCAACACCAAAAGTATTTAGCAACGTTACAACTCCAAATGATGAAATTGTGGATTCTGACTGCCAAAGCTGGATCCCATTATTTTTGTATGCATATGATCCAACCTCAGAGCAAAACATTGCTTCCGAGTCGAAGAAATTCATTTTAAAATCATATGGAATATGCCTCTGTAGAACTTCTTCATATACTTCTTTTGCTGCGATATGAGGAAGCATGGGGTTTGCCTCCATCTGAGGTAAATCTGCTCTTGGCCGTAAAACCATAAACCTGATTTTTCCATCACTTACATATTCCTGAGCAGATGCTATTGCTACTCCTCGTTCGATATGGGCTTCTATTAAATATGCTGCATTTGTTTCTTCGTCTATATAAATAAGCGCTACGTGTGAAAAATTTCCTGGAAAATCATTTCCTCTTGAAATCAATGCCGATACTTCTGCTCCTCCTCTGGAAACGAGCAAATCCCCACTATGAACCTTAATACCAAAAAGCATGGTAGATGGTGTTACTGATTCTTCCTCTTTCACATATAACACAGGGTCAATTTCTTCTTTCGATTGAAGAAGCACCTCTTCTACTGTAGCCCTCATCCCATATAAAACCTTATACAAAGCAACTCTTGTTTCATGGTTTTCGATATCCCAGTTAGCAGATTCTGCTTTTAATATTCTCCGTGCCCGATTATACAGTTCAATGAAGTCTTTATTCTGAACTTCCTGGGCAGCTATAAGTGGTGCTATTTCGAAGAATCTATTTAATAACTCTTCCAGTCTTGGATCTGAATACTCAAAAGGTTCTTTTTCTAACTCGTCTAGTAATGAGATTAGATTATTAATAGATACTTCAATTAGCTCGATATCACTTTCTGATCTGTTTTCCTTTGCTCTTAAAAATTCTACTTCCAATTGATCCCATCTTGAATCCTGGTTCCAAACGAAAGGTGTTGAATTTCCTTCGCTTTCAATATTTATGGAAGAATTATCCGGGATTAACAGAAGTCCATAGATAACCACCAGGGCTAGAAGAGTATAAATCAGGATTTTTTTCATGGACTGAATGTACTGATTTAATAGATCTAACTAGTCATCATGAGCCCTAATGCACTCAGGATATGAATCAAAAAATTTTGTAAGTGTTTCTATTTTTAGAGGTCTTACCATATGTGAAACAATACTATACTTATATAATTACAAATTATTCCAAAACTGTACTGTACACGGGGATGACAAATAATCTGGAAAATCGATTACTATTCCACTATAAAAATAGAGGTGCTGCTAACTCATACGCTTCTAAATATTCCTGTTTTTATTTGGTTTGGTATGAATCTTTTTCTAATGCTTATGACGCAATACAATCAGAGAAATACATTAAAGGGAAAACTCGTCGATGGAAAGAAAATTTGATTAATGAGTTTAACACAGAGTGGAGATTTATGAATGAGGAGATTTTTGGTTACTGGCCACCAAAACAAGAGTTTCTTAATTCCATAAATGGCTGATCCTTCGGCGGTAGCCTCAGGATGACATTAAAAATTCATTCTGAGCATACTTGCGAAGAATCAGCAATTATAACTGTACACTCCTCAATATTGCTTCCTTCACTTCCATCAGACTTTCAACCTCATTGAAGTGCTCTATTCCTTCGCCTAAAACAAATAACGGAACTGCGTTTCTGGTATGAGTTCTGACTGAAAGATCTTCCAGATTTCCATGATCACTGGTAATTACAAGAGTATCACTTCTTCGTTTATTAGATATAATGTGAAGTAGAAACTGATCTAGTGTACCTAATACATTTCTTGAATCTTCAAGACTTTTATTATGACCAGCCTTATCAGTGAGGTAATATTCATAGAATACAACATCAAAGCTTCCTGCCATATTTAATAAACGCTGAGCTGCTTCTTTCGCATTAATTTTAGGAATATCAATTCCCAGTCTTTCTCTCCAGGCATTTTGTACAATTTCAGCTGTGATTGCTTCTCCTTTAAGAACTTCATCTGTTGAATTAAGTTTAACTCCGGCACTTTTTACCATTAGTGTGGAACAACTCCATCGATTTCTTTTCTCGGAATGTTCAAAAAATATGGGAGGGTAGGCATTCATGAAGTATGGTTTCTTCCCTTCCTCTTTAACCTCATGAAAAATGCTTCGCTCTCTTAACAAATGTTTGATCCCTGTATGAGGGTATGGACCAAAATGCTTTCCTATAATTTCTGATGCATTCTCCCCGGTAAATAATGTGGTTTGTCCGGTACCACTTTGAGGAAGGCCTTCTACTCCCAGGTTAGCATCAATAGGTTTATAAATATGATTCATTGATGATCTGGGCTCACCATTTAACGTAAAATTCCCACCGGATAGCACCTCAAAGCTTTCATAGCTATCTACATAAAATGGATTTTCATCTGACGCATTCCCAATCCCAACCCCATCAATAAAAATGAAAATAACAGCCAATTTACTTCTCCAAAACCAGGGTTACTGGCCCATCATTTACTAACGATACATCCATCATTGCTCCAAATTCTCCGGTTTGAATATCTAAAGAAGAGTGATCCTTAAAATACTGAACCATTTCTTCATACATAGGTTCTGCTTTTTCTGGCCGTGCTGCTTCAATAAAACTTGGGCGCGTTCCCTTCTTTGTATCTCCATAAAGAGTGAATTGCGAAACTACCAGGATTCCCCCTTCAACATCTGATACCGATTTATTCATTTTCCCTTCCTCATCTTCAAAAATCCGAAGCTTTAGAATCTTTTCGCACATCCATTTCATCTTTTCAATACCATCCTCCTGATGAACACCAACCAGTAACAATAACCCTTTACTAATTACTCCCGTTACTCTTTCCTCAACAGTTACAGAAGCTGATTTCACGCGCTGAATAACAACTCTCATTCTGGTCTTTTATGTGGATTAATATGTGGATAGCGATTTCATAACATTTGGAAAACAAAAATCGCTTCGAATTATAAACAAGTTTCCACAAAGCAGCGACTCTATTCACAGTTCGAAAGAATAACTTTTCATGTTAATTGAATATTGATGTATTTACTGTGTGATTTTTGTGCAGCTGTGGAGAACTCAAATACGCTTCCTTTAAATCACTAATAATATTACTCATTTTCTCCACATCACTATCCACAAAGCATTGTCAAGCGTTGTTGGAAAAAATGAAAAGTTTGTTTTCAACATTTCCACATGAACTACAAATAACTATTAAATATTTAAATTTCATTTTGTTTGTCTTTTAGAGTGTGGAAAAGAATTGGAAAATGAAATCCTTTCACTTTAGGAAAGATGGTATATTTGTTTGAGCTAAATAAGGAGACTTAATGGATAGAAGATACCCGATCGGAAATTTTGATTTAAATGCTATCTACAGCATGGATGATGTTCCTGGTTTTATAGCAGAAATCAAGGCATTACCAGGTAAAATCAAGAATGAAATCTACTATGCAGAAGTAGAACAATTAAATACTCCATATCGGGAAGGTGGATGGACAGTTAAGCAAGTAGTTCATCATATTGGTGATAGTCATCTAAATGCGTTGGTTCGATTTAAGCTGGCACTAACTGAAGACAATCCAACCATAAAACCATACAACGAAGCGGAATGGGCAAAAACAGCTGAGTATGTAAAACTCACTCTCCAGGAAGCCATCGATTTTCTTGAGATCATTCACAAAAAATTAGCTCTTATTCTTGAAGATATGAGTGAAGAAGATTTCTCCAGGACTTTTGTTCATCCAGAAGGTGGATATCCTTCCGATTTACTTACTACCCTGGCCATGTATGTTTGGCATGGAAACCATCATTTAGCACATATCCGACTTATAACAAATCCAACAAGTTAATTTTGATACACATTAAAGTCCCTTCTTAGGAGGGGATTTAGGGGTGGGTTAAACAATTACCATTTATGAGCAAAAAACCAATTACTTACAAAGATGCCGGTGTTGATATAAAAGCCGGAGAAGAATTAGTTAACTCAATCAAAGGCATTGTAAAAGAAACTCATAGTGATGCGGTTTTATCCAATATTGGGGGTTTTGGAGGGTTCTTTCGTCCTGATCTTGGAGCCTATAATAAACCCGTATTTGTAAGCTCGGTAGATGGAGTTGGAACCAAGCTTATTGTGGCTTTCAAGGCTGGAAAATATGATACCGTTGGTCAGGATTTGGTTAACCACTGTATTAATGATATTGCTGTTTGCGGAGCAACCCCTCTCTTCTTCCTGGATTATTTCTCAACTGGAAAACTAGAGCAAAATGTTGGTTATGAGGTAATCAAAGGATTTGCAACAGCCTGTAAAGAAAATGGAGTAGCTCTTATTGGTGGCGAAACGGCAGAAATGCCGGATATTTATGGAGAAGGAGAATTTGATTTAGCCGGAACCATTGTTGGAATTGTAGATGAAGAGAAAGTGATTAATGGGGCTGCTATCCAACAAGGAGATGTACTATTAGGATTCAAGAGCACTGGTCTCCATACGAATGGATATTCCCTGGCAAGGAAAGTTTTATTCAGTGAATATGACGTTCATGACCATATAGAAGAATTAGGATGTACGGTAGCGGAAGAATTGCTAAAGGTGCATAAATCTTATTTACCTCTCATTACTGCTCTAAAAGAAATAGATGGGGTAAATGGTTTTTCTCATATCACAGGTGGCGGTTTGGTAGGAAATACTAAACGTATTCTTCCGGAAGGACTGGTTTTGGATGTAAATTGGAATGGTTGGGAGCGTCCAGCGGTGTACAAACTTATCCAGGAAATTGGAAACGTTCCTGAAGAAGATATGCAGGCAACCTTTAATCTGGGAATTGGACTTGTGGTGGTTATTTCGCAAGATTCTGTTGAAGAAGTAAGAACAAAGAGCGAAGAATTAGGAGAAGAAGTTTTTGAGGTGGGGAGAGTTGTATAGATAGATTTGGACCTTGATAAAGAAATAAAGTCCAGTTTTTCCTTTCTAAACAAGAGGTATGGATTTGAAGATCCTATTTTTGAAAATTGGAAGAACGAAGAATTTTGTTATTACTGGAAAAAAGAGAATATAAAGTTCTATATGTATTCATCATGGGTTACTTTTTCCAACAGAAATTTCGATTTGCCAATATTTATTTTTGAGATACCTAATAGGAGAAAACCAGCTTTTTCTAGAACAGAAAGTGTGAGCTTAGATAAAATTCTTGAAAATGAATATGGAATTCCTAGTGTAGATATTGAGAGATATGATAGAATAAGAAAAATCAGGAGTTGTAAGAAAAGAGTTAGGAGAAAAAGAAATGAACTATTAGATAAACTTTTTTTAAAGCGTTTAAATCAAGTATCTAATCACTTAGAAAGAAACTATTATGAAATTATAAATCTTCTAAAGGAGTAGAATCACTCATCCAGCTTAATTCTACCTCATCTAAAAACCATTCAAAGGCTTCAAGGTCGTTTACTCCCCAGTCTTTCATTTCTTTCAGGCTTTGAAAAAGAATTTCTGAGTTAGCGGAGTTTGGCTCTTTTAGAACCGCGTTGATCTTATCAATGAATCCTTCCGGTTTTTCCTCACACCGTTCCAGGTATTGGATAAACCATTTATGGTAAGGAAATAAGACCCGGTTATGAGCCAGGATTAATCTTCCGGAAAACAAAGCAAGCTGAGAAGCAGCACGGGATTTGGTATATAAATTATCATGACGGTTGGCCTCACCCATCAACCAGTTCTGGATAAAAGCCATAGAGTAAAAAGACTTTATTCGATTCTCCCTTCCTTCTTCCGGATAGGTATGTATTCGTAGGATCAAATCTTCCAGTCCATCTATATGGGAATAAGCAAGAAAAGCTCCATCAAAAGCAGCACGAGTAGGTTCATTACCTTTTTCGGCTACTTTGTTTAGATACTCAAGGTTGATCACTTTACCATCCACAAAGCCATGTTTATAGTCGGTTAGATCGGTTCGGTTTATAAACAGGTTATCCTCAGTAATGCGACGATTAAATTCTTCATCTGTAGCAAGGATCATAAAATCCACATCGGAATCGTCTCTGGCTAAACCTTTTGCTACAGAGCCTCCAATAATAAGAGCGGGATAGCGAGGATCATCTTTGTATTCATTGACAAGATTATCAATACCTCGCTGGTGATGAGCTTTAATGTTCAAATTACTTAACAGCGAAAATTACGTCTGTGATATGATCCTTCTCTTCCGTCTCCTTAGGATTAGTGACATAGTGCTCGAAAGGATGAAAACCTTTTTTGTAATCGATTTCTTTTCCTCGAATCATTCCCTGCATAGTACTCCAGGCGTTTCCTAAATGATCATAAGCACCAATATGACGAAGTGTATATGCTCGTGTAGCAGGAATTTCTCCGCTAATAAAGTCACCTGGTAAATTGTCCGGGATAGTAGTAACGCCTACACATCCTGTATAGGAAGCTTTTTGTTTAACCATATCGAATTTATGATAAATGGAAAAAGCCTGGCCAGTAGCTATATCACTATGCTCTTGCATAAAGGCCTCTATTTTTCCGAAATCGGCTTGCATCACTTCTCCCATTTCATGAATTCCGCAGGTAGTTTTTATACCGATATACTTAGAGCCAGGGAAGTCAGACACCCCCTTAAATTCCAGCTTGGACTTTACTTCCCCATCTTCAATATGTTCTTTCAGCATCCTGAGGCCTCGTTCATAATCCATTCCGATGAAGGCCATCATCATTTTTTTCATCCAGAACATAAACCACGGAAGAGAGCTATCCATATTCCAGATAACTTCCGTTTCATTTTCCTCAGTTTTTTTGAATTTGAAATTTACTTTGGCCTCCGATTTCCATGGCTTTAGAAAGGTCAGGTCATAAAAAATAGTATCATTAACCAATTCTCCGGTTACTTTCATATTTCCGGATCCAACCCTGTTTCCTTCCCACTCATAATATCGGGCGTCTTCAGATATCGTAACGTTAGCTTCCGGCTCCATAATTAACCAGGGAGACCATGCCACCCATTCATTAAAGTTATGGAGGGTATTAAATACAGTATCGATTGAAGAATTAATAGTAATGGAACGACTTACAGAGAATGCTGGCATGAGTAGAGAATTAGTTCAGGGTTCCCAAAAGAAATAAATCACACCCAAAAAATCAAAAAACGAATATGCTTACTGATTGATTTTATACCTAAACACTTCTTCAAGAGGTAGTTCGAAAGTAGCAGCAATTTTAAAAGCCAATTCTAAGGAAGGAGAGTACTTAGCCGCTTCGATAGCATTAATCGTTTGACGGGTAACCCCCACTTTGTCAGCCAGCTCCTGCTGCGTCATTTCTCCATTTAGAAATCGAAGTTTTCGTATTTGGTTTACAATGGCCCCTTCTTCCATTTCAGTAATCCTTTCGATAATTGTAGATCATTGTAGCACGTTTGCCCGCGCTTGCGGTAAACAGGGCAATAAACAAAAAGTGAAAAATACTGCTTATCTCCATTACGAAAGAAGGGTTTGGCATAAAATTATTGGTGAAGTTAGAAATGAACACTTGAATTAACGCAATCATCAAGGAGACGACAAGGATATTATAACCCACCTTTAGGCCTTTTGCTTCAATAATAAAATCCCGTTCGTCTTTTTGAACTTTCTTATTTCCTTCGCTGATTCCCACAATGATTTCAATAATTACTGCAATCCAGAATACATTGAAGAAAATCTTGATAAAGCTTCCGGAGAAATCAGGAAAAAGGCCCGGCCAGCCAAAGTTGATGAGAATGTAGAAAACCAACACAGAGAAGGAGGTCGCTAATGAGGTCCAGGATAGAATTTCTTGTTTAGACATAATTGAGAAATTTTGTTCAAAGTCGAAAATCCTTTACGTGATGTAAAAAATTTGTTACATAATGTCGTAAATTTTTTTCATCAATCTCCATAAAGGTCAATAAACTTCTGTTCGGACTCTGTTTCTCCTATCAAAATAATCTCGCCATCTTCAGGGATAGGATCTGAAGGATTGGGATTGATCACCTGGATACCGTTCTTGGTATAGGAGATAATACTACATCCCGTTTTATGACGAACGTCTGTTTCAATAATGGTTTTGCCCCGAAGCTTTTTTGGAGTTTTCATGCTGAATACATTCAGCCCTTCTGCAATCATGATGATGTCATTTTGCTCAAAAATATTGAAGATGGCATTAGCACCCATGGAGGCATAAGACATCACAAAATCAGCCCCAGCCCTATGTAGGGGTTTAACATTTCGTTCAACCGTTGATCGGGCTACAATATGAATGTTTGGTCGTAAATGACGTGCGTAAATAGTGAGGAATATGTTTACATCATCCTGGTTGGTGCTAATAAGTATGGAGTGTGCGTTTTCTATTCCGGCTTTTTTTAGGGTCTTCATATCAGCGGCATCTCCGTGAATGAAGTTATCAGATAAAATCCTGTCCGGGTTTTTATCTACAATCTTAAACTGAATGTTTCGGCGCTTTAGATGATAAGCCGCAGCACGCCCTACCCTTCCGCCTCCAATAATAATTACCGGGTCATCACTTAACCCATAAATACCAAACATTTCATCATATTTGCGGAGCTGATTAATAGATCCGGCAAGCATGAGTACGCTATGACTTTCTATTACCGTGTCCGGATGTGAACTCAGGAAATGCCCTCTGTTCCAAATGCCAACCACATGAATGCCTAGCTTTTCACGGAGTTGGCTCTCACGTATCGTTTTTCCAACCAGAGGAGTTTCATAGGCCGTAGCTTCAGCTATGATGAGTTCATCAAGGCGGCCAATGGTATGAACCCGGGCATCTTGCCCCAGGGTACGCGCAGAAAGAGCTCTACCAAGCATATTCCCCATATGAAGTACGTGATCACAGCCAGCCAGTTTGAGGATATCAATGGAGTCATGAGAGTTTACTGTAGAAACAATTTTAATCTCCTTGTTGAACTCTCGAACCGTATGGGCCACATTGGTATTAAACATATCATTACTAGCGGTTACTACCATAGCCGCGTTATGAATACGAATTTTTTCGTAGGTAGCCGGATCATTGGGGTCGCCAAGCATTACCTGGTATCCGTCATCGTATAAATCCAGCGCTTCCTGCAAATCCTGAACCAACAATACATAGTCGTGATTGTATTGACGGAGTTTCTCGATGAGGGCTTTTGTGATAGGGTCGAATGAAGTGATAACGATATGGTCTTTTTTGTCCTCTGGTAATTCCCTTGGGGCCCTAGCCCTGGATTGAGCCTCCATCCATGGGGCATAAAAGAACTCGATAAAAGTAAAAGGTAGCATGATTAGTAGTACAACCACTCCAGAACCCAATACAACAACGGAAAAGAACCTTCCAAGATCTGAGGTAAAGGTTATGTCACCAAAACCAAGAGTGCTCATGGTTACCATTGTCCAATAAAAACCGGTTAGCCAGCTATGCTCCTGGCCTTCATATTCCATGATTAAATGGAAGAGCACGCCATATACAATGATGATCCCAACAAGAATGCCGATAAATCTAAAAAGGCGATTTATGTTTGTCTTAGCAGAGCGGTTCGCAATGAAGTAACTGATTTGGGAAGTAAAGAACTTCATGGACAGATTTTCCTCCGGAATTCTCTTTTAATAGGGATCAGAATATCATCTAGCCCATTTGTTTTAATCTCAAACATGGTGGAAATATATTGCCCAAGCTGTCCAGAAGGATACCCCTCTCTGTTGAACCACTCCAGATAATAGACCGGGAGCTCGGTTACATAATGACCTTCATATTTACCAAAAGGCATTTTGGCCTGTACCATTTTTATTAGGAAAGAAGAGTCGTACATAATTGGCTCTATAATAAATACTAGAACAGAAACATTAAATAACGAAATGAAGAGACTCGAATCTCTTTATATTGTTTAGTGTTAATTAAAAAGAGTCTGGAATGAAATTAATTTATAGTGCACTAATAGCCCTGTTTCTACTAACAGGATGTTCCATTTTTGAGAATGATGATGATGTAAATGTTTCTTTTACAAGGAATGAACTACTTGTTCAAAATGGAACCAATAGCCCGGTATATATCTTTGCTGTGGACCAGTCCACAGCAGCGACAATTTTTTGGGTACCCATATCAAGTGATGAAAACAGGGTGAGTGCGAATAACTCTCGAAGTTTTGACAAGGAATCTATTACTGGTTTCGAAGAAGGCCAGCCTGTGATTGTATACTACTGGTTTGATCCCGAAGACGAGATCTTTAACTTTGTGCTGGATTAATTAAGGAATATACATGCCTGTAGTAAAGCTCTTAAAAATTGCTCATGGAAGAAGCGGCGATAAAGGAAATGGAAGCAATGTTGGAATCATTGCCCGACACCCGGAAATTTATCCTTTTTTGAAGGAGAACCTTACCTCTGAAAAGGTAAAAAATCACATGAAGTATGTGTGCAAGGGAGAAGTAGAGCGATATGAGCTTCCGAATATCGGAGCGCTGAATTTCATCCTTAATGAAAGCTTAGGTGGTGGAGGAACAGTTTCCCTAAAGTTGGATGCCCAGGGAAAAACACATGCCTCCCAGGTATTACGAATGGATATTGATGTTCCGGAAGAGCTGCTCCAGCTGGTAGATTAATCTAAGTGAAAGGAGAAGGGTGATGAGTGAAATTGCCTCTCCTTTCTCCTCTCACTTATCTTCTTATCTAGCCCTGCTCATAAAAACGAATAGGGATTTCTACTTTTACCCTATCCCAGGTCATTATCATGGTTGTGAGGGAGAGATTTACCTCAGTGAATTCGATAGAAAAAGCTTCTACAGGGGATTCAAGATTAATTACAGGCACATCGAATCGGGTATAGTCTCTTTCATTAGAGTATTCAAAAGCGCCCCATTGTCCCAGGTCATTATTAAGGATAATAGTCCATTTTTCCTGATCCGGAATAGTAAATAAGGCATAGGTTCCGGCTTCAATTACTTGTTCACCCATAAATACAGGCATTGAAAAAGTGATTTCGGTGGCCTCATTAGCCCCGGTTCTCCAAACTTCTCCATAAGGTTCCCACTCACCAAAAATATTCCTGCTATTTCGGTAAGGCTGGCCATAAACCACTTTAATATAAGTTCCGCTATGCTTAATGGATGATATTGCAATAGGGCTTTTTCTATTACCTATTGGGGCGGGTTGTTCGGGTGAGTCAGATTTCTGAGGTGTACAGCTAATCAGGATAAAGAAAACAGTAAATAGAGAAAGAGATATGCGGTCTAATGACATTTTTTGAATTCACAATCTTACAGAACAAGAAGAATATACTCGGCTTTGAGCAATTTGAGAAATCGGATTTATGGGAAAGCGGGCAAATATCTATAATTAGCCCAAAAATGAGAAAAAGCGCCTGCCATTACGAACAAGTGCCAAAGCTCATGAAACCGAAAGCGCTCGGAAAAGTTGGGCTTCTCTAAAATGTATATAACAGCGCCTATCGAATAAAAAAGTCCTCCTATCACAATCCAGTATGAAAACCAATGGGGAAGCTCTCTCCAGATAATTGGGAAGATGAGTACGGCTAGCCAACCCATTAGGAGGTATAGTCCGGTAGAAAACCACCTTGGGGCATTCAGCCAAAAGATCTTTTTAAGGGTGCCAATTATGGCAAAAGACCATATCCCAATAAGCATTCCCAGTTGCCAACCTCCTTCCAAAACAATGATACAAATAGGCGTATAGCTGCCTGCGATTACCAGGTAGATCATTATGTGATCCAAAAGCCTGAAAAACTCTTCCTTTGCAAAAGAAACATTTATGGAATGGTACACAGCGCTGGAAAAGAACATCAGGAAAACAGTAAGTCCATAAACACCAAAGGAAAGAAGGTACCCCGGATCTTGATCTGGCGCTTCAAAGAGGAGAAGAAAAGTCCAGCCAATAGCTATAATCGCACCAATCAAATGAGAAATTGCATTGAAGGGTTCACGAAAAGGAAAAATGTATTTCATCAGAAAAAAAGAAGTTTTCTATCCATAAATAAGCTTCCAATACAGGAACACCAAAGCAAAGCCGGTAATGAAAATCATCCCTCCCCAACTCATTATTTTAAGCCAGAATGGGGGCTTATGTTCTTCAGGAAAATGTTTTGAGTAGATGAGCTTATAATTGATAAATGCAAAAACAGGAGCGGTTAAAAAGGAAATAGTAGTAGCCAGATCTACCATAAAAATAAACCGTGTCCCGGTTATATAAAGAACCCCAATCGATAGCACAGAGATAACGAAAAGAAGAAACTTATAGCTCTTGAATAAAGGCGGCTTTTCCTTTTCTTCCTCAGGCGCATTCAAAGACAATAAATGGGCGCAGATGCGAGGATAACCATCGGTAACAGTTAGAATAGTGCTGAACATGGCACTGAACGCACATACAATAATAATCCAGTATGCCCAGTCGCCAAGAGTAGAGGTGTATAAGCTCACAAACTGGGTGGCAAATACAGAGCCGCTGGAAGCAAAGTTAATACCTGTACCAAACATGATTAATGCACCCAGGGAAAGAAAGCCTATAGCCATAACACCAGCGCCTATATAACCAATATTGAAATCCGTGAGGCTTTCTCTTAAGGAAGGAAAATGACCGGTTTGCTTAACTCGCTCCAGTATCCAGAGCGAATGCCAGGTAGAGCCATCAATAAGGATAGGCATCCAACCCATGAGCGCGATCAGAAAAAAGACACCTTGCTCCGTCCAAATAGAAGGGGGATCTGGTCTGGGAGCACCTCCTTTATAAACAATGGCTATAATTAGAGCTACTATGGTGGAAATAGAGAGCACCACAATAATCACCTTAATGGCCCCATCAAGGGCGCTATATTGCCCCCGGCTTAGGATTAGGAAACAGATGGTTAACAGGATAATACTCCAAATCAACGGAGTTAATTCAAGGTCGGTAAGCTCGGCCGCCAAACTCGCAGTTACAATGGTAACTGCAGCCTGAACAATACACATGGTAACAACCGTAAATCCCCCAAAAGTCCAAATAGCCCATTTACCCAAGCGTTGATATCCCTGAACAAGGCTTTCTTTAGCGGTTATGGTGTATCGGGGACCAAACTCTATGAAAGGATACTTGGATGCATTAGCCAGAATAACTGCCCAAATTAAAAGAAATCCATATTCAGCCCCAGCCCTTGTTGATTGTACCAAATGGGAAACCCCAATGGCTGCAGCCGCTAAAATGAGCCCTGGTCCAAGAGCATATCTGAGCGTGGATTTAGTTTTATTGGTCGTTTCTTCCATTCGATAAAGGTTGGTTTGATCGTTGAGAGTACAGATTTTTTAGGTGAAGTAGAAAAGGAGATGCACCAAATAGACGTAAATCATTCTTACATTGGAGTCTTAGGAGCAAAAAAATAATGGAAAGAAAAAACTTTGAACAGAAGACCTTATTTGAGAAGCGGGTTATGATTCTGCATTATGACAGGGTAGAACAGATTATGTCCGAAAGAAATCTCGAACAGTCAAAGTTTTTCAGATATGAAGATATTACTAATGATAAAATTTTCAGGAGAGAGAAAAGTCAGCCGAATTATGGCCTTCATGTAATTACCAGGAATATCTCAATAATCCTTTTTTTCTGTGGGTTATTTGGTGCAATTGAAGACTGGTCTTGGTTCTTTGCCTTTTTTAGTTCATCCACAGTCTTTTTCTTCATTCACCTATTTACATTTAAAAACTATATCGAGATAAAAGTAGAGGGAGGAGAGAATCTAATGTTATTTAAAGATAAGCCTGGTGAGAATGAGGTGGACAATTTTTTAGGATCGCTTTATCTGGAACGAAATAAATACCTTAAGGAACATTACTATACAACAAGTGACCCAAGTACTGATCAGGGTAAGTCAGTACTAAAGTGGTTGTTGAACATTAACGCCATTACAAAGCCAGAATTTGATAAACGAATTGAGATAGGAGAAAGAACCGACCCCAATATGAATTAGAATATCGAAGTAATTATTGAGAAGCTTTTTTCAGCATTTTTCAATTTGAAAAACTACTATTAGCCTCAATTTAGGGAACACTAACTATATACCATGAAAAAACTGCTCGTCTTATTCTCAATTTTTGTTTTCTCCGGCTCCTTGACTGCCCAGCAAACGCTGGATTATTTCTTAGTTGATGGAGTAAGCTATGATCAAAATATTCCTACACCAAAATCTGTATTGGGTGCAGAACTGGGTGAATGGCATGTGCGCCATGACCAACTTGTTCAGTACATGTATGCGGTAGCAGAAGCATCAGATCGGGTTACTATTTCTGAATACGCCAGAAGTCACGGAAACAGGGCGTTACTTTCGTTGGTGATTACCTCTCCCGAAAATCAACGAAATATCGATGAGATAAAACGACGGCACGTAAGCCTTTCAGATCCCGAAGCATCTGAAGATTTAGATATTTCTTCCATGCCTGTGGTAGTGCAGTTAAGTTACAGTGTTCATGGAAATGAGCCGAGTGGTGCCAACGCCTCGTTAGCCGTTGTTTATCATTTAGCAGCAGCTCAAGGAAGAGAAATAGACGAACTGTTGGATAATGCAATTGTTCTTGTGGATCCAAACATTAACCCTGACGGACTAAACAGGTTTGCACATTGGGCGAATATGCACAAGAGTAAAAATGTATTGGTTACCGACCCTGATAGTAGAGAGTATAGTGAAGTTTGGCCCGGAGGAAGAACCAATCATTACTGGTTTGATTTAAACCGTGATTGGATGCTGGTTCAGCATCCTGAAAGTAAAGGTAGAATTGCCAAGTTCCAGGAATGGAAGCCAAATATCCTTACTGATCATCATGAAATGGGAAGTAACTCTACGTTCTTTTTCCAACCTGGTATTCCGAGCAGAACACATCCACTTACTCCTCAGCGAAACCAGGATTTGACAGCAAATATTGCAGAGTATCATGCAGATGAGCTGGATCAAATTCAGTCCCTGTACTACACAAGGGAAAGCTTTGATGATTTCTATTATGGAAAGGGCTCAACCTATCCTGATGTACAAGGCTCCATTGGAATTTTATTTGAGCAGGCCAGCTCCAGGGGGCACGCCCAGGAGACGATCCATGGTGTGTTGGAGTTTCCGTTTACGATCAGAAATCAGGTAAAAGCATCTCATTCTACCCTAAAAGCAGCACTTGATTTACGGGAAGAGTTACTTGAACATCAACGATTATTCTACCTGGAAGCTCAGAGAGAGGCGCTTCGTTCGCCCGTTAAAGCCTATGTATTCGGTGAAGAAGCGGATCAGGCGCGGACTTTCCACCTGGCTGAAATGCTAAATCATCACAAGATTGAAGTATATGAACTCGATCAGGACGTTTCGAAAGGCGGGGAAAGTTTTGCAGAAGGAACTGCATTTGTTGTGCCAACGAATCAGCCTCAATTCAAATTGATTACGGCCATGTTTGAACGAAGAACAGAGTTCACGGACAGCCTATTTTATGATGTTTCTGCCTGGACGATGCCTTACGCTTTCAATCTTCCGTTTGCAGAGCTGAATTCAAGAGATTTTAATGAAGATATCCTTGGAGGCCGGTTCGAAGGGGAGATGAAATCAACAGGAGAGCTAATTGGTGGTGAGTCTAACTACGCCTATGTATTTGAGTGGGACGAATACTACACTCCTCGTGCGCTATATCGATTATTAGATGCTGGTGTTAGAGCAAAAGTGGCTTCTCGCCAATTCTCCGGAGTGACCCAGGAAGGCCAAAAGATTTTTGATTTTGGTACCATCATGATCCCTCTAGGATTTCAGGAGGACAAGGAAAAAGTTCATGAGCTGGTTCAAACCATTGCTGAAGAAGACGGGATCAAAGTGTATTCCTTATCAACAGGACTTTCCACAAGTGGAATTGACCTTGGAAGCAACAATTTCAGAAACCTGGAAAAGCCAAGCGTAGCCATACTTGCAGGAAGCGGAACCAATCAGTACGAAATCGGAGAGGCATGGCATCTATTTGACCAGCGATACCACATGCCGCTTACCATTCTGGATAAGAGTGATTTTGGGGGAGCAGACCTGGCGAGATACAATGTGCTTATTATGACAGGATATAATTATTCTGATTTATCCGGTGGGCAGGTTGATGAAATTAAAGACTGGGTACGAGAAGGTGGTGTGCTACTGGCATACAAGCAAGGAATCTATTGGGCAAAAAGCCAGGAATTGGCTGATGTTGAATATGTGGACAGAGGAAATGGTGATGATGGCGAGGAACTATCAACCCGCCCATATATTTCTCAAAGTAGTAACTCAGGTGCCCAGGTAATCGGTGGAGCGATTTTCAATGCAAAACTGGATCGGACTCACCCATTGGGATACGGCTATAATGATGACGAAATCACAGTATTCCGAAACAGCACCATCTTCCTTCAAAAAGGAGAGAACAGATATTCAACGCCGCTATATTACACCGACTCTCCACTGGCAGCGGGCTATATCTCTGATGAAAACATCGAATTCTTAAAAGGCTCGGCTGCTATAGTAGTAAGCAGATACGGCGGAGGAAGGGTTATTGCGATGACTGATAATCCGAATTTCCGAGCGTTCTGGTATGGAACGAATAAGCTGTTTGCCAATGCAATTTTCTTTGGTCAAACCATCAGCGCCAGTACGGCCAATTAATGGCTATAGCTTTTGATATAGATGAAGCTATCACGCTTTTGAGGAGGACACCAGCAGTTTTAAAAGAGCTGCTGGGTAACCTTCCTGAAAAGTGGACACATAACAATGAGGGTGGAGATTCCTGGAGCCCTCACCAGGTGTTAGGACATTTAGTTTATGGAGAAGACGCCGACTGGCTGGGTCGAACAAAAATCATTCTTGATAAAGGGACAGACCAGGTTTTTGAACCTTTTGATCGATTAGCACAAGAGCGTTTGTATTCCAAAACATCTATTGAAGAATTGCTGACTCTGTTTGAAGAAAAGCGAATCCAAAACCTAAAAGAACTGGAGAGTTTTGGGTTAACTGAGTCGGATTTAGAGAAAAAAGGGGTTCACCCAGAATTTTGGGAGATCGAGCTTAAGCAAATGCTCTCTGCATGGGTAGTTCATGATATGGGCCACATTGTTCAAATAAATCGAACGATGGCTAAGAACTATGTGGATGAAGTAGGTCCCTGGAAAAAATACCTGACGGTAGTTCGCTCTACTCCAGCGCCGGAAGAATGAAGAACATCGAACGTTGAACGTTCAACATTGAACTTCGAAGTTCCTTGTTCGGAGTTCAATGTTCTTCAATCTTCTTCTGGTGGCATTCCCAGTATATGCCGATGATTAAACGGGCCTTCCGGCATAGTTTTTAGGTTTTCAATCATCATGATGGCCCGGTCAATCCTTTTCTGGATAGATTTTACCCCATCTACATAGCCGATGATAAATCGTTGTTGTCCGGGAGTTATTTTTTCAAAGGCTGTGAGTCCCCCTCTATCCTGCTCCAGTAATGCTTCCAGTTCTTCGGGCATTTCTGCTCCATACTTCGAATGATCAAGCTCAATGGTGGCTTCTACCTCATCACCTATGGAAATTTCCCAGGCTTTCTGCCTTTTTTGATTTACAATGATAAGCCCGCGCCCATCCCCTTTGCCCATTAAACCTGAATGCATTTTTTTGTTGCCATTTATGGAGCACAACAGGCGAGCACCAAAACCACCTACCGTTTCCACTATTTCTTTTGGAACGGTTATATGACAGTATCCTACTTTGGTCTTCGGTTCCAGATAGGTTTTAAAGGTGATGGGTTTCATTCGAGTAGCTGCTAAAGACCCAATTAGATCCTTCGCAGGCATGCTCAGGATGACTTATATGTTGTCATTCTGAGGCTACTGCCGAAGAATCTAACCGGATGAAAGTTGAAATCAGTTATTCAGCAAATTCCCGTCTTCGTCCCACTCGGCGATATCTGTTCGTCGATCCTGGTTCACGCATTTAGATAGCCATTCTTCATCATAATCCACATCATGATCGGCTAGCACATCCTCAGGAACTCCATCCCAGATATTTGGGCGGTTACCGACATAACCCAAATCCTCATACCCCATTTGGGTAGTGTAGTACCCCGTTAGTGTGAAATTCCGAATTTGCCGGAAGAAGTCAACGCCGGGTTGTGTTTCTTCAGTAGCTTTATCTGGATATGCTATTTCATCCAGAATAGCGGCTTGATTTTCAGCAGTAGCAAAGATGAAGTCTTTCCCGTTTTTATCTTTGGAATACCTGTCCAGCCATTTAATTCCATCCCGGAATCCATCCTGCTGGTTGGGCGATTCTTTCACAGCAAAATCAATGAACTCCGGTACAAAAGCCTCCGATGCAGCTCCGGCAGTTGCGGTTGCAGGAAGGATTAAATCACAAAGAACCGCAACGGTCTCATATTCATGATTAGTGAAGAAATTGTCGCTGAAAATCTTTTCGTCTCGAGCCTTTTCTTCAGGTGTTCGGCCATACTCGCTAAAATCATACACATCTTGCAGGCGCCTGCGATCAGGAGTGCCGGGCGCACACCCGTTTATCAACATTCCGGTACCTAAGGCACCCAGCAACATAGTTTTGATTGATTCTCTTCTATCCATAATCAGAGGTTTTGCTTTTTAAGTTGATCAACAATGTATTCGGATGTCCTGATGGACAATGCCATAATCGTCCAGGTAGGATTCTTATCTGCTTGGGAAACAAATACACCTCCATCAACCACAAATACATTCTCAGCATCATGCAGTTGCTGGTAGCTATTCGTAACCGATGTTCTTCTGTCATCACCCATTCTTGTAGTTCCCACTTCGTGGATAATTACACCAGGAGCCGCGAGACCATAATCGGAATCAGCGCCAGCTTTGTTTCCTAAAGGAATCGCCCCCATCGCATCAAAAATCTGCTCGAAGGTTTCCTGGGAGTGACGTGCCTGTAACCGCTCATAATCAGTCCATTTGTAATGGAATTTCAATACAGGAATACCCCATTTGTCCTTAACATCCGGATCGATTTCACAGTAGTTGTCATATTGAGGAACGCTTTCCCCTCGCATGGAAATACCCATAACCGACCCGAAGAATCGCTTTACATCATCTCGAAGTTTATCTCCATAACCACCTACAACCCCGTCGAAATGTTCATTCAGGTTGGTTGTATCGAAACCGAAGCCGTAGCCAGGCTGGCCGAGCCCACCCCAAATCTCAAGGTGGTAACCTCGAGGGAAATCCAGATTAGCGTCATTCAACCACCATGGAGTATACACGTGCATTCCACCTACCCCATCTTCGTTGTAGGTTTTTCGGTTCAGCAGTTCAGGAACAATAGCTGCCCGGCTGGTTCCGGTAGAGTCATGGAGGTAATGACCCATCACTCCACTGCTATTTCCCAACCCATTAGGGTGCTGAGAGCTTTTAGAATTCAACAGAATACGAGCAGTACTACAAGCAGATGCTCCCATCACTACTACCTTTCCTTTAATTTCCTGCTCAGTTCCATCATCTTTATTGATGTAGGAAACTCCGGTAGCCCTTCCTTCGCCATCAGTAAGTACTTCACGAACCATAGCATTTACGAACAGGTCAATTCTTCCGGTAGATTTTTGAGCTGGGAAGATGAGGCAGGTTCCAGCCGAGAAATCGGCATAAATCTGGCAGGCTCGATTACATTGGTTACAATAGAAGCAAACGCCCCGGTCGTTATTCAATCGTTTAGTCAGGATAGACAATCTGGATGGAATAACTGGAATTCCAGCTTTTCTTGCACCTTTGATATAGTATAATTCATGAAGGCGTGGTTTTGGCGGAGGAAGAAAGAAACCATCAGGCTCATTGAAAATGCCCTCCTTACTACCAAATACCCCGATCATTTTATCTACGCGATCATAGTAAGGCTTTACATCGTCGTAGCTTATTGGCCAGTTGTCTCCAAGGCCATCAAAGTCCTTACGCTTGAAATCTAAAGGGCCAAAACGGAGTGAGATTCTCCCCCAGTGATTGGTTCTTCCTCCTAGCATTCGGGATCGGAACCATCCAAAGTCGGTGCCCTCAGCCTTAGTGTAAGGCTCTCCATCAAGCTCCCACCCACCATAGGCGGCATCCCAGTCTCCAAAATTTCTAAGGGGGGTACTTGCCCCGCGACGAGGAGATTCCCAGGAAGGTCTCAGCTGGCTGCGATTTTCATTTAAAGCCGGATCGAAATAAGGCCCCGCTTCCAGTACGGCCACATGAAGGCCATTTTCTGAGAGTATTTTAGCGGCCATCCCTCCGCCAGCTCCTGAGCCAACAATTACGGCATCATATTCTTTTCTTTTTTTGATGATCTCCATACTTATTCCGTTACAAGTTCTCCGTTTATGATTACATGGGTTACATGGGTGAGGTATTCAAAAGGGTCTCCATCATATAAAACCAGGTCGGCATCTTTACCTCGTTCAATCGATCCTACTTGCCCATCGATTCCCAGAAGCTTTGCCGATTCGATGGTCAATGCGTCGACCGCAGCTTCATATTCTAATCCCTGGGCAACTGCTACCGCTGCTTCAAACAGTATAACACGTGTTTTGGGAACATAGCCCTCAAAACCACTTTGGAAAGCGAAAGGAATGCCAGATTCATGAAGTTTGACAGCTAGAGTCATCGTTGCATTTTTTGCCTCACCTGAAGCGCGCAGCATAGGCGGGTGGATGAATACCGGAATGCCCGATTCTTTAATTTCATCGAGAACCAGATAAGCTTCTGCTACCCCATCCAATACCATAGGAAAGCCAAATTCTTCCTGAAGTCGTAAGGCAGTCATGATATCATTGGCTTTATGAACGGTAACCATAGCCGTAAGCTTCCCTTCTAGCAAATCAGCAAGGGCGTCCATGCCCAGATCTTTGACTGCAGGATTATCGCTATTTCTTTTATCAAGATAAGTTTGAGCCTTAACCAGATTCTGACGAAGCATAGCGATGCCTTTGGATCGGGTTCCAGGAGTTCTAATGCCGCTATTCATCATATTTCCCAGTGTGAAAGCCAGCATCTTGGACGGATGTAACACACCCTCATCAACAGTGGTCGCAGAGGTTTTTACGATCATAGTTTGACCGCTAATTAAAGCTCCTGGCCCGTGTCCGGTATGAATGGTAGTAACTCCATTGTTTCTCAAATGTCCAACCAGTGGTTCCAGAGCATTGTAGGCGTCAATAGCCCTAAGTTCAGGCTGAATAGCTGAAGAGGTTTCAATTTGATCCTGGTCGTGAGGTTGGTTTAAATACCCTGCTAGCCCAACTACGGTATGAGCGTCGATTAGGCCAGGGGTAACCACTTTAGCTTCGTAAACGGTATAGTCTCCGGGGATTCTGACCCTGGACTCAGTTCCAACCCGGTCGATCTTTCCATCTTTGATGAGTACAACACCATTTTCAATAGGATCACCGGCGCTGGTATAAATCAATTCTGCTTTAACGGCTATTTGAGCATTACCAAGCTGAGTAACACCAACAGAAAAAAGAGCAAGAAGAAGAATTCGTAAGTATTTCATGGCTTAGTGTCCTTCTATATGATGGTGATAGGTAGTACCACGGAAAATCTCATATCCGCCAGTGGCATATTTTAGATCCTCAGGATTATCCCGGTCCCAAACACGGCTTCCTTCGATCCATGTTTCTTCTACTAAAGTGTATACACTCAAGGGGTCTCCACTAAGTATGATGAAGTCTGCGTCTTTACCTGGATCTAAAGAACCCGCCCGGTGATCGATATCCATCATAATGGCATTAGCTATTGTAACTGCCTCAAGGGCTTTTTCTCTGCTCATGCCTTCTTTAGCGCCCATAGCTGCTGAACGAAGGAATAATCTGGAATCCGTTATGTAGTCATCAGTATGAAAGCCTACAAGAACTCCGGCATCTTCTAAGGCCGCTGCATTTACGTTACTAAATTCAGATGCCTCCAGCTTTCCACCAAAAGAGTCTAGGGTGATAATAGAAGCAGGGACTCCCGCCTCAGCTATTTCTTCAGCCACTTTATAGGCCTCTGAAACGTGCTGCAATACAAGTTTATACCCGAATTCCTGCGATAGGCGGATGGTAGTTAAAATATCATCATGGCGATGGCTGTGGTTATGAACGGTTCTCTTTCCCTCCAGAACCTCTACAAGTGTTTCCATTTGAAGATCACGTGGAGGCATTTTGCTTTCATCTCCATCCGCTTCTGCTATTTTCTTCTGGTAGTTTTGTGCCTTGATGAAGAGCTCCCGCACCATGGCGGCAGATTTTGCTCGTGTTCCCGGTCGAGGAGGAGCCGCGTTTCCAATAGGGTTGGTTCCATTCGCCATCTTTAAGCCACCATAGATGGTTTCTTCTTCATCGATATAGAGAAGCATCTCCTCGATGGTATTCGCCTTTCGAAGTTTAAGATACACGGTTTGTCCACTCATTAAATGACCAGAACCAGGCATAACATTCGCAGCAGTGATCCCTCCTGCTAGAGCTTTTTTGAAGGTATCGCTTCGCGGGTCTATGGCATCCATAATGCGCACGTCCGGATGAAGACTGGAAGACCGATCTCCCCCGTCTCCTTCACCAATATGTGAATGAGTGTCCACTAACCCGGGCATAATTACTTTCCCGGAAACATCTATTACTGTAGCTCCGGAAGGGATTTCAAGAGAGGCGTCACCAACGGCAAGGATCTTGTCATTTTCAATAATTAGTACTCCGTTGTCGATGGGCTCACCGGAGATAGGAATAAGATGAGCCCCTTTAAAAACAGTGACTGAAGATTGAGCGAGGCTGGTTTGGGCGACCAGCGAAAAAACGATGATCAACAAGCCACAAAGCCGGGTTTTAGTCATAAAAGAAGGTTTGGTTAAAGGCTCTTCAATTTATCAAAAAGTTTGTGCTATCAAAGAAGGATTTTATACCAGGTATATATAGAAAAAGGTTATTCAGAGAGAAGAATATTCAGAAGGAAAAGAGTGGCAAATTCTAAAAAGACCAGGAGTCGCAATACACGAATACGGGTACCCAATTTTAATAGCTTTTTATCCTCTAAATGAAGGTGCTCACCCCTTCTTAAGTAGTTCATGAGCTTTTTTCCTGCTCGATATCTCTTGATAGAAAAGAACCCAAACTCGGGTTCGCCAAGGTCTTTATATATACCAGGAGCTACTTTTTTCATTCTTTCTGTGAACCAGACGATATGAAGAAAAAAAGCCCCTACTAATACAAAGCCTACATAGAATAGAATCGTCTGAATAGTCATTCTAATAAATGATCTAAATCAATTATAAGATGCCTCAATTTCCTTCAATTTTTCATCAATCATTTCACGGGAAAGCCAGTTTCCCATCACCATTACTCCTGAATGGTTTTGGATATTTGCTATATCCTCAAGAGGATTTGAATTAACAAGGATGAGATCAGCTCTTTTACCATCTTCAATAGTTCCAAAATTTGCCCGGTCATCAAAATAGTCACCCACATTTTTAGTGCCAGAATGAATGATTTCATAAGGACTCATTCCTGCTTCAACCATTTTTGGAAGTTCTCTATGGATTGAGAACCCCGGAACACTGAAAAGTTGAGGCGCATCGGTACCCATTAGAATAAAGACCCCGGCCTCATTCATTTTTTCTAAAAGTACCCGTCGCAGCTCGGCGTGCTCGAGCGCATCTTCCACATTTAGGTTGGGATTATTCTTGATGTTATTGTTTACCCAGTTATTGTACCCGTTTCGAACGGCCTGAGGAATATATTTGAGCTCGTCATATTGTTGCATGGCTTCATAGTCTCCCGCTCCGATAATGGTTTCCCAGAGGGCTTGCGTTGGCACTATCCAAACGTCGTTATCCAGTGTTTTTTGAATGATTTCAGCCATTTTAGTTTCACGCTCTGCGCCTTCAAAAGCACTTAAATAGGCTACGTATCCATCCGTGTGGTCCATGGTTAACTGCCCGGCATCGATTGCTCTTACAATACCGACATCAGCAGGTACATGACCCCCAAAGGCGATACCAAGTTCATTCGCTTTCTCAGCCATTGCATTATATTCATCAAGGGTAAGCCCAGGATGTATTTTCAATAAATCCCAGCCTTCCTCAACCTGCTGGATTACTTTTTCTTCGGCTTGTTCCGGGGAGCTAACTGTATTTCCATTAAAACTGGGGCCAGCTAAATATAAATTTGGCCCAATAAGCTCTCCTTTATTCACCCGGTCTTTTAATTCTAGTTGATGGTCATAACCCAGCATACCCCGAACAGTAGTTATTCCAGCGGATACATATAGAAAAAGGGTATGCTCTACATATTCGTTGTTAAAGTAAGAGGGCGCATTAGGAGACGGGTGAGTTGGAGGGACATGGCCGTGCATTTCTGCCAGGCCTGGCATCAGGTACTTTCCGGTACCATCAATAATTTCGGTGTCAGGAGTAAACTTGATCCTGTCTGAATCGGTAACGGTAGTGATAACTCCATCTTTTACAATCACTGTATGATTTTCTAAAACCAGACCCTCCTCAGTCATTGGAATAACATTTACATTGGTAAATGCAAAAGTACCTTTATACGGATAGTCGGATTCGTACGAAACACCACCTTCATCAAGAAGGGATCTGTCGGGCAGGAGGAAAAAAGCTACGAGAGCAATAGCTGTTACAGAAAGAAGAGTAAGGGGCTTTTTCATGGCACAATTAGTTAGTTCTCTGCCAATAAACTCAGTTTTCATAAAAACGGGAAGGAGTCGATCCTATTTTTATGAACTTTTACTCTCCGTATCTGACTCAGGCCCAAGTCTTTTTGGGTGATTATCCCCTTCCTGCAATTCATTAAATGCCTGTTGGAAATTCTTCATTAGCTCCATGTATTCCTGAGAGTTGTTTACCTTTGAAAGCATATTCCTGCTCTTTAGGCTTTCGTTACGGGCATATTTGATGAATCTGAAAAAATGAAATTCGACAATATGCTCATCATCATCCGTGAGGTAAATCTTTCCGTGCTCATCAACACTTTTATAAGTAAAGATGTATTGACCATGTGCATTATCAGCATTTGAGTACTTTCTAAACGTACCCCAGTCAAATTTCCAGCCTACGGCAATGGCCTGGGCAATATTCCAACAATTTATCTTGTCCCCCTCCTGCCAGTGGAGTATTTCGGGATACCAGGTATGAGGAGGGACTCCCTTCTTCTTATTTTTGAACCATCCCATCTTTATTAAATAAAGCTTTTACTGTTTGTGTGAATGTAGGTTGTTTATCCAGAATATCTTCTGGTTTCATCACCTCAAGAATAAGAGTTCCGCGATAAAAACAATACATACTGATAGCCATTACCGTGTGGGCAACATCCAGATGATTGAACCATGTGTGAATACCAATTTTGCTTGTATAGAAAAAGGCGGCCAGGGTAGCAAAGAGAACCGTCAACACAAAAATCCTACTGGCAGGGTTTTCCGTTTTTTTAAAGACAAGGAAATGAAGTGGGAGTACAACAAGCCCCAAACCATAGGCAGAATGCACTTTGATATAGAAGAAATCCAGCGTGATGAAGGTGATGACAGCGAAAGTCAGGAGCTCAAGTACATTGGTAACCTCTAAAAAGCGACCAAATCTCTCATTAATAATAGGCTGAGCGTGCATAATAGAAGCCCGTTCAACCGCCATTACAGCAATCATGCTTATTAACCAGCCCGGCAGCTTCCATTCCAACCCAACGGCATACTGAAAGGCGTGTCCTAAAATACCCCCAAGAAAAGTAGCCAAGCCCATAATGAGGAAATACCATCTCATATATTGATGGACTTTACCGGGCTTATTTAATTTTCTTAACCGGACAAAAGCATACACACACACTGCGGTAATCCACAGATCGGTAAAGGTAACCATCGGTTCCATGATGGTTATCCCAAAGAGTTCTATCGAAGGCTGTCCGCTTGGAGATTCCATAGTAGTGTGTTCGGTACTCCATAAACCGAAAAACTACATCTCCGTTCCGGCAAAGGAGCTTATTCTGTTTCCGTTAGCGCTCTTAATAGCTCAACATCCCAGCTTCCGTCATTTGGATTATAAATTCCAAACCCGGAGGCAAACTCCCAATAATGATAGCTCATGTCGTTCTCCAAAGCAAAACTGACGATAGCTTCTGTCCAGCGGCCTCTGGATGGGGAGTCTGCAGCACTAAAAGCCCCAAACTCTCCAATGTTTATAGGGACGCCACGGTCTTCTCCCCAATCCACAATAGTCTGAAAGTGATTTTCTACTGCTGCAACCTCAGCCGCGGTCCCGTCCCAGCTTGTTCCAAGCCATGCATTTGCTCCGTCAACCCAGCTTGCCCCTTGATGAGTAAATTGGAAAGGCTCGTAATAATGAACTGTCACGATCAGGTTACCATCATCAGGAATATCCAATTTGAGTAGCCCCGGTACACCGCCCCACTCTGCGGCTCCAATAACAACCGTTCGATAAGGGTTGTGCTCCCGGATTTTTTCTAGTCCAAGAGGAAGCAAATCATTCCAAAGTTCTGCAGTAAGCTCATTATGGGGTTCATTAAGAATTTCGAAAAGGACTTCTTTAGGCTGATCTTTGTATCTCTCGGAAATCTGCTCCCAAATCGAAAGGAATTTGTCGCGTTCCTGGGCAGGCTGCTCAAAGATTTCTTCATAGTGGTGGATATTAATCATTACCATGAGATCATTGTTTAACGCTTGCTGTATAGCCCAATCTACCCGAAGGAAGAAATCTTCATCAATGGTGTAGGGAGCTTCTTCTGAAGTATGCGCTGACCAGCGAATAGGAATTCGGACACTGTTAAAGCCAGCTTCCTTAATAAGTCGGAACCATTCTGACTGAAGAACAATACCCCACTCACCTTCGCTAGGTGCCTCCAGGGCATTACCTAAATTAATACCCCTTCCGAGAGCCGCGTTTTGAGCATAAGGGTCCAAAGGCCCATCAATGCCAGTATTAGTGGCGTCTTCACCGGAAGAGCTTTTGCAGGATACTAAAAGAAAAACAGCAAGTAGTGGGTATAAAATTCGTTTCATGGCAATTAAATCAATTTGTTTGACGAATGTTAACCAGAACGAATGAAAAGATCAGGTTAGAAAAAAATTCTCATGGGATTCAATTAAGAATTATTCAATTGCCAATTGAATAATTCTCAATTGAAAACCTTATTCAGCAGCCTTTCGGTACAGCATCCCCGAAATCAGAAAAAGAATACCAAAGAAGGCCGTGAGTATAGGAACGAAGCCCCATCCAGCTATTAAGGTAATTAGACCAATTATCACCATAGTAACAGACATGGCGTAAGCAGTATAGGACATCCCCGTTGCATCAAAACGAGAAATAAAAGTCCCCAAAGTGCCTACCACATGAACCGCATAAAAGATCAGATTGACAGGGTTTTCTTCATTCCCGATGATTCCAACCGCGAGATTAACCCAGACAATCAAGAGAAGCCCAACAACAGCAAGGCCAGTAGCTATTTTATATTGAACACTTTGTGACATCTTTAGAGAGATTAGTTTATAGGTTATACCTGTACCAAACAGCATGATCCAGGCGATTAGAAAGTCAACCAGGCCCCAATCTACCTCTTCGGTAAAGAACATGGCGATCAATGGAATTAGTAAAATACTGGCAGCGCCAAGGGCAATCAGCATAGTTGATTTGTAGGATGGGTTTTGAGCATTCATAGGAGTAGAGGTGTTATTTAGTATTAGCTAAGTCACTTTGTATTTCAAAGTAAAAGAGTAAAATTTTTTATTTCTGAGAGTTAATGATGGATTCCAATGCTTTTAGGTGATCCTCAAAAGCTTCTTTTCCTTCTTGAGTGATGAAGTATCTGGTATTGGGTTTTCGGTCTACAAAACTTTTCTCAATGCCAATAAAGCCTGCTTGCTCCAGTTTTTTGATGTGGGTGGCCAGGTTTCCATCCGTGACATCCAGAAACTCCTTTAGCGCATTAAAGTCCAGGGTGTCATTTACCGCAAGTGCCGACATAATGCCTAGCCTGATCCGGCTTTCGAACGCCTTATGTAATTCTACAAAGCTTCCCTTCACTATTAATCACCGCTTGAAGTTGAAATGCATATATATGCCATATACAATATGAACTACGCCAAAGCCAAGCACCCACAAGATGAGGCCATACTCAACAAACCATGCTGCCAGTAGACCCAGGCCCAACTGTACAAAGCCCATCCACCTTACTTCACTAATGGTAAAGTTCCCCGCGATAACTAGAGAGAGCCCATAGAAGATGAGCATCATAGGAGCCACAAGCCCGATTAGATCAATCGAAACCAGCATGGAAATAACAAATCCTCCCACGATTAATGGAATGGCCATATTCCCTAATAATCTTCTTGAAGTAGCATTCCAGATCTTCTCCTCCTTTTTTCGAGCCTGGCTTCTAGAAAATAGGATGGCAGTAACTAATGCCAGCAACAAGACGCCAAGTGCAATAAGTATCACTTCATTTTGGGAATCGGAAGTATAGAAGAGCTCATCCGGGAAGAAGTCGAAAAAAGAGTAAGCGGCCCAGGCTCCAGTTATTGCATATAAGCCGGCCATAATGCCCGCCCAACCCGAAAGGGAAAGAAATTTAGAGGAGCGCTCCATCATCGAGCGGATATCAGAAAGGTCCTGTGTATAATCTCTTTTTTCTTCCATGAAAAGTACTTTTAATTTCAAAGTACATTATATGCAGTTTTTATGCAAGGGTTCCCAGTAAATCACAAAAGTATTAAAACTCCACCTATTTTAGTGCTTATAATTAAGCTCAAAGTCATCAGTTGTGATTTCAACTAGTTCATTTTTTTCGTTGTAGTATTCTATTTTGCAAAAATCGACTATGGTACTTGGCTTGTACCAAGATTTTCTCCAAATACTTCCATCTTTTCTATAGATAGTTTCACTGATGGGGTAACCGTTATAATAAAGTCCCTTCATCCGGATAGCGCCGTTTCTTTAATGAGCAGTTAGTTCTCCATCTGCAATTTTACAACAATGTGTGATGTAGTAATTTTTTGTATGAAGGACTCCGTCCGATGATAAATCAATCTCATATATATCAAGGGTATCTGATAGATCTTCATAAGAATCAACACGAAGATTTTTGCTGGCTCCGATATAAAAGTCTCCTCTCCAAAAATCAGCAAGAAGCAAATAGCTACCTAAAGGAACATTTATCTGAAAATTTTCTGAGTCATAAAAGACTTCACTCTCCAAATCAACGAGTTGGTATTCAAGTTGTATCAATGAATCAGTACATAAATCAAATCTACATTAACTTGCGCCGAAGCATTGAGAGCAAAAAGAAGGCTAACCAAAAGGAGAAGTGTACTGTAATTGTATTTCATATTCATGAAGTCGAGTTAAATTCCTTCTCCCGAGTAAGCCTAAAAACAAGGATTCCTACTATTCCTCCCAGAATAAACCCAGGACTCATGAAGGTAATGCAATAGAGGAAACCTACAATAATCAGTAAAAAAGCTCCCTGTATAGCCTGTTTATCCAATATAAAACCGGATCCCTCAAGCATTTCAAATAGAGAAAAGCTTATACCAAACAAAACCGATCCTAATAAATAGCTGAGCAGGGTTATTAAAACCCCAAGGCCAAAAGGAAGCGATAAGCGACTCTCTAATGACTGATAATTATAGATTCTTGGGGATATTTTGTAGCTCACTATTAAAGAAGCAGAAAGAGCTGAAAGCAAGCCTCCAAGAATAAATGGATCCCCACCCCAGAATTCTCTCCCATACATAAAAAAGACAAATAAGCCCCAAACGATTAATGCCGAGAAAGTGAATAGGACTACAGATAGAAGCCGCTTTTTATTTATAAAAGAATCAATGGGCTTCATTCCAATCTAACTTAGTTATGCCATTTTCATTGATAATTATCACGGAAGTTTCCCGATCATATGCGGTTCCATAATGAGTAAGGTTTATGAGAATATTCTCTCCATACTTTCTGGTTATAGGGTCATGAGTATATAAATCGCTATTAAAAAGCGGGTGAACAATCTGGAATTCTGAACCCAATATCTCTATTAAAAAAGTAAGTTCTTTAATATGTGCAATATAAAGCTGCCTGTCCTTTAAATAGAAAGTGGAGAATAGTTGAAGGTCGAAAAACTCAAAGACTTCCTGTCTCTCACTTGTAGTATCTTTATGTCCAATCGCTATATGACTTTCTTCTTTATTTACATCAAAATCCTTTCTATTTGAAAGTTTTGAGGGGTCATTGATTGAACTGTAAACGGCTCGCCCAAACAAATGCCCAAGGTTACTCAAAACGAAGTAACTATTTTCCTTCCAGAAGACCGAAGTAGTACAGGTAGATTCCGTAAAAAAGATGTCATGAGTTTCTCTTTCATAGAAATATATCGAGCCGCCCCACTCCCCAAAACAGTCACCAAAAATGATATAGTCCTTAGTATCATAAAAAGTGGGCTGGTTTTTTACCGGGATTCGGATCTTAGCTTTGGTCCATCGGTTATTTTCCCAAACTAATAAGCGTCCAAAAAACCGGTTCTTTGTTCTTGCATATAGTTTTCCATCTATAAACCAGTGATAGGAAAACTTCTTCGTATTAAGTTGCTTCTCAAAGCTTTTGTCCCGTTCAAAATTCGTTAACGAATGAACTAGAAAACGGCCATTTCTAAATAATGAGATAAGCTTGTTTTCATAAATGGTGGAATACGAGATCGGGTAATTGATGTCCCTATTTTTGAAATAACCAAAGTCATCAGAGTAGAACGGATTTGAAAGAACTTTTTGCTTTGTGGAAAGTTCTATAGGATGATCGCTTATGGAAAGGTGGAAGTCTCTAGTTTTTGCTAAAGTATCAAAATTAACAGAGTCTATTTCTTGGAAATGAAGACCTGAGAAATTTTCCTTTTCAAAATAGTCGAGGATGAATGCATAAGGGGCGGCTTGTTTTAGTGAATCATGCTGAGCATAAACAAAAATCGAATAGAGAGAAAAGGTTAATATGGAGATAATTTTTTTAATCAAAGGTCCAAATTAAGGAGACGTCAATAAGCATAAGTGATTTCTTAAAAAAAGGTATATGACAATCAGTATATATTCACATACATCTATCCTTTGAGGTAGCTTTTGCTGATCGAAAGAAATCAAGATGAGCATCCAGTTCATCCAGATTTTTCATAGAGGAATAGAAATTTATGTTATCACCAGCTGGAAAGAAATCGCGGTCGTTTATTGACAAAAGATTCACTCTAAGAGTAATGTGCTGATATTCTAAAAACCCCAGTTCTTTTTTTTCTGCACTTACTAAGTAAGTGAAAGGAATCCCAAACCTGGAAGTATCTGAAACCACTTCTGTTAGTAATACGATTTCTTCTAAGTAAGTACTTACTTCTCGCTCGTATTCTACATAATTACCAGCCATCAAAAAGGAATCTGTATGGAAAAACAAGTTGTTTCTAAGGTCGAACACATATCCATACATCGAATCAATACCAAAATCCTGTCCTGACAACACAACTCCCGGAGTTGAAAAAGCAAGCCCCCCACATACAGTTACATTACCATAAGTAAAAGTAGGAGGAGGGCCCAAAAAAAGGTACCAGGCCAAAATCAGAAGAATAGAAGTACTTATAAAAAATATAATGAGCTTCTTTTTCATAGTGCTAAATATGATGATCTAAGACTGACAGCATATTGATTTAAGTACAAATAAAAAAGGCAGCCATGGGCTGCCTTGATTCATTATAGAGGTTCTAAAAATTTACATTAGCCAGGCGCTATGTAAATTATACTGGCTATCTAAAACAAAAATATTTCTATACTTCGTAGATTTGACGGTATACCAAGAAACTATGAAATAGTAGTTATTAACCTGATAATAGGTATAGTCGGTATTTGGGGTAAGGTTGATATTTTGAGATTTAAACCCATTCAATTTGTAGCAACTATAGCTACTTCCTTGTAATGTTTGAATCGAATAATATTTAAGATGCCCGATATTCTGCGTATTTCTTTGATCTGAGTAGTCATCAGATTTAATTAGCAGGTTCATTTTCTCGCTCGAGTCATTAAGAGCATTCGAAGAATTACTTGGGCAGGAATAGGGGCTTTGAGCATATGCAAAAATAGGAACCGCTAAAAAAAGCAAAACTGATGCGAGTAGATATTTTATCTTTTTCATAGTATTAAAATGTTTAATAACAGGTTCTATTGTGTCGGGGGTTATTACCAATTTCTAAAGGAGAAGAATTTTCATCAAATTCTGTTATTCCATTTTTATCTACTACATAAGCTTTCAAATTTAGCCCTGTCTGAGATTCAATTTCAGCGTGGAAATTTATATCGTTTACAGAGGGGACACCATTATAAATGTATGTAGAAAGACCACTTTGTATCAATAAATCTATAGTTGCTTTAGGCATATTATAACAAGAATACATTACTTCACCTACCTCGAATGGTTGAGTATGTACCCATCCAACAGTATTTCCTGGGACAGAAAGGTTGCCTGTTGTTAAATCGAAACCGCATTGAGAGAAATTAGCAAAGCCAGTATCAAATTTTGAAATACCATATTCACCGGTTGCTGGGTCTCGAACAACCCACATTGCCTGCTCTTTACTGTTACTCGAATTACTGGCATCTCCATTACTATCTGCCCAGAGGTTAAATATTTGAACCTTTACCTCAAGATCATCCAAAATAGTATCATTTGTATCGGTACAATTGCACCATACTGGCGGATTTGGTAGATCGCAAGGATCATCAGGGTTCGCCGGAGGTGTACTTCCCCCACCATCTTCAAAGCAAGGCTCTGTACTTAGAGGGTCACATTCTCCTGGTCCATCTGAAGGAAAACCATCATCTTCTCCGGCTCCTCCCCCGCCTTCATTGTCCTCTTCTACATAAGTCCATTTTGCACAGGCTTCTCCAACCTTCCTACAATCATAATACGTGTCTGTATTTGAATTATATCTACACTCATATACATCATACCATCCACCGGTACATTCCCAGTCCATTTTGCTTTTCTCTCTGTTATTAAGCCTTTTTCCGCCCAGCTTCCTTTGGTAAATCTCTTAAACTGTTTTTCTAGCTTTTCTTTTACTTTCTCCGAGTTAGGGATTTTGCATTGAGCAACTCGAACTACCTGTTCTTGATTTAGAAAAGCTCCAGATTTTTCTCCTGCATTAGGATCACTAAATACAAAAACTTCAAGCACTGTTTCCTCTCCATCTTCAATCATTGAATTTGGGATTTTTATCCAGAATGCCTGGTTCCAATAGTTATACTCCTTCTCTTCATCTGCGAGGGTACTGATCAGACAGGAATAGGGAGACTCTTTCGAATTATTAAAAGACTTGGTTTTGGAATCGTAGGTTTTGGGAATGAATATAATATCCTCTTCCTCAGAAATAGTGGGAGGCTCACTACAGGCCGAAAAGCCAATAACAAATAGAGCGAGGATGAATAGAGCGTGTTTAAATCTCCTCATATAACATTGTATTACATGTTCTTCGAGAAAGAACTAATTAATACAATAGAATGCAAGTAAAACCAAATTTGGTTTATATAGTTTTAGAGTCTAAACATTCATTATTCCACAAACAAAAAAGGCAACCCATTGGGCTGCCTTCAAAAAAGAAGAGATAGATCAGGAAAGCTGATCTACAAAATCGAGTTTTTCCCAGGGGAATGCTTCCCGACCAAAATGCCCATAGGCCGCGGTAGGTCTATAGATTGGGGAGCGAAGATTAAAGCGCTCGATAATTCCGTTAGGTGTGCAATCAAATGTGCTAGCAACTAAAGCGGCTAACTCAGTATCTGACTTAGCGCCGGTTCCATACGAATTCACATTAATGGAAACAGGTTCTGCAACACCAATAGCATAAGCCAATTGAACAAGGCACTCCTCTGCTAGTCCGGCCGCTACCAGATTTTTAGCGATGTGCCTGGAAGCATAAGCAGCACTACGATCCACTTTTGAAGGATCTTTTCCGGAAAAGGCTCCACCACCATGGGCGCCAAAACCGCCATAAGTATCCACAATAATTTTACGACCGGTCAGGCCTGCGTCCCCATGAGGTCCGCCAATCACAAATTTACCGGTTGGGTTAATGTGGTATTTGGTTTCCGCATCAATTAGCTCAGCTGGAATAACATTTTTGATAAGAATATTCTTGATGTCTTCATGAATTTGTGGCTGATCTACGTCATCATCATGCTGAGTGGAAAGAACGATGGTATCAATACGGGCAGGTTTGCCGTCATCACCGTATTCAATAGTTACCTGGCTTTTGCTATCGGGCCCAAGGTAAGGCATCAGGTCAGTCTCTTTTCTGATGCGAGCCAATTCTTTCAACAGGCTGTGAGAAAACTGAAGCGGCATGGGCATAAGCTCGGGAGTCTCTTTAGTTGCATAACCAAACATCATGCCCTGGTCACCGGCGCCATCGCGATCAACGCCCATGGCAATGTCAGGGCTTTGAGTATGAATGGTTGAAAGTACCCCGCAGCTGTCAGCATCAAAACGGTAGGAAGCTTTGGTATATCCAATGTCGCGGATAACCCCTCTTACCACATCCTGCACATCAATATGAGCGTTAGTAGTTACTTCACCACCAACAACAGCGAGCCCGGTAGTTACAAAGGTCTCAACGGCTACTCGGGATTTAGAATCCTGGGCAAGAAGAGCGTCTAGAATAGCATCTGAAATTTGATCGGCTACTTTGTCCGGATGCCCTTCGGAAACAGATTCAGAGGTAAATAATTTCTTCATGAATATAAATTAGTAAGGTACTTTCGGTTGCGAAAGACAACAAAGGTAAGAAGAAGAGAGCAAATATTATCAAAGAATTAACTAATTATTGTCCCCTTGGAGAGATGGTTATAGGTATATATATTAACGTCTTTAACTTTAATCAAATTTAAATAATATGAAAAAGAGAAATACTATTAGAATATTATTTTTAACTCTATCAATAATATTAATTGATTTTTATTCGTACTCATTTGCTGTTGAGCCGAAAGAAGAGACGGAATCATCTGCTACAATAGATTTGAAAGTGTTTTATAGATCTGGGATCCCGTATTCAACAGGCGTTCTTACGTCTTTAATGAACGGAGCAGTAGCGGATCTGAACCAGTCAATTATCCAAACTCCTGAATTGGGTAGTGGAATAGCAACATTTTCATGGGATGGTTCACTTACCTCTATTCCTCTCTCTACTTACAACAACGCCACTGCACTAGATAACTTCTTAAAGTTAAATAGAGGAGATGCCGATATAGTAGTTGTTCTTTTTGAAAGCACCACAACATGTGGGTCAGCTGGAGTAACATCCATTGGAACACTTAACTCTGAAGAGGCTAATGTTTTTATAAATGCAGGGTTCTTTCAAGGATACAGATGTTTAGATAATCACTCGTTAGCACATGAGATAGGGCACATTTTTGGCGCAGGTCATGGAATCGGGCAGGGTTACTCAAGCAGTGTAAGTTATGCCCATGGACAGGTAATACAAGTGGATCAATCATTAAGCGGTACTTTATCTCATTTGAATGGCAAACTCTCAATTATGTATGCGACTAACAATGCAGATGATGATAGGGTAAATTATTGGTCAAACTCTCTTTTTGATGGTTCAAATAGTAATACCAACCAACCAAAACTGGCTACAGATAATACCGATGTAGCAAGACTAATTTTAGAAAGAGCGGATGACGTAGCTGCATTCCGCCCTCTTCCACAATTGAATGCTTCAATAAGTGGGAGATGGTCGGTACAAGCGAATACTTATGATGTTTGGACATCTAATGTATCTGGTGGGTTACCCCCGTATGATTATTACTGGTATAGAAAAAATTCTGGTTCTTCCAGCTACACATATGTTGGTAACGGAACTTCCTACGGGCAAACGGTTACCGTTGATATGGATTTAAAGTTGGTTGTTATTGATGATGTGAATAATTCATTTACTGATTACCACAGCGTTGATGCAATATCATCAGGCGGATCGGGTTGTGGGCCGTTCACTTGCCCTCAGCCAAAGTTGGTTGGAGAAACCATCCCCGAATCATATTCCTTATCGAATAACTACCCAAATCCGTTTAATCCAAGTACGAAAATCTCATTTGCACTTCCAGAGCAGTCGAATGTGGAACTAACTATCTATAATACAATGGGGCAATTAGTTTCCACCTTGCAAAATGGGAGTTTAGGAGAAGGTAGTTATGAAATTACCTTTGACGCAGGCGCCCTTCCAAGCGGCTTGTATATTGCACGATTATCAGCTATAGGCTCTTCTGGCGAAAGCTTTATAAATGAAATAAAAATGCAATTAGTAAAATAATCCACTCAAAAAGCCACATAATTTAATGTGGCTTTTCTTTTTTCTATCCAAACAAATCTGAAGAATCTCCTTGCTGAGAAACACCCAAATACTGATACGCTTTTTGTGTAGCTACCCGCCCCTTAGGTGTGCGCTGTAAAAACCCTTCTTTGATTAGGTAAGGCTCATATACTTCCTCAATGGTTCCTTTGTCTTCACCCACAGCTACGCCAAGAGTGCTTAGACCTACCGGCCCACCTTTATAGTTTTCTATAATAGATCGGAGCATGCGGATATCCATTTCATCCAGGCCATTGGCATCTACATCCAGGGCATTCAAGGCTTTGTCTGCAATTTTTTGATCGATACTAGTCAGGCCATCCACTTGGGCAAAGTCTCTTGTTCGGCGGAGAAGTTTATTCACAATTCTTGGTGTTCCACGGCTTCGACTGGCAACTTCATGAGCCCCCTCTTCTGTAATACCAAAGCCCATAATATGTGCAGAGCGAAGGGCGATGCGCTGTAGTAACTCGACATCATAATAATCCAGGCGCATATCGATACCGAAGCGAGCTCTAAGAGGGGCTGTAAGCATTCCCTTTCGGGTGGTTGCCCCAACAAGAGTAAAGTGGTTCAGGTCAATTTGAATGCTTCGGGCATTTGGACCAGAGTCAATCACAATATCCAGCTTGAAATCCTCCATTGCTGAGTACAAGTATTCTTCAATCACAGGATTGAGCCGATGTATTTCATCGATAAAAAGAACATCCCCCTGTTCCAGATTGGTAAGCATGCCCGCTAAATCACCGGGCTTTTCAAGCACAGGGCCAGTTGTAGGGCGGATATTAACTCCCATTTCTTGTGCAATGATATAAGAGAGCGTGGTTTTACCAAGTCCGGGAGGCCCGGATAAAATCACATGATCCAGTGCATCGCCTCTCTGTTTAGCTGCCTTAATAAATACATTAAGATTAGAAATGGCTTTTTGCTGACCTATAAACTCAGAGAGAGAAGAAGGTCGTACCGATTGTTCAAAAGCTTCTTCTTTTTCACTGGGATTTAACAAGGGATTTTGCACGAAATAGTTGCTGACTTGTTTACTTTAACTTAAAAGAATTATACTTAGTTTTGTCACGAAATGCGCATCCAAGTTTAGCCACTCATGAAATCATCACTCTCTCCAGACGAACTCGACTATGATCCTATTGAAGAGCAAAAGAAGAGGAGAGGGGTAAAATCTAAGAATAAAAAGAAAAACCAGATCCTAAAGGAAAAAGGACTGCACAAAGATCAAAGCTCAAGCAGCTTACGCATTTTTGGGGATGAATACTTTTTCAACTACGAGCTTAGCTGGCTCAAATTTAACGACCGGGTTCTTGCGGAGGCTAAAAGAGAAAGGAATAAACTACTTGAGCGGGTAAAATTCATCGGAATTGTTTGTTCTAACCTGGATGAGTTTTTTCAGAAAAGAGTGGGTGGTCTCAAGCGCCAGTTGCATGCTGGTGTGAAGTCTCTTTCTGTAGATGGAATGTCTGCCTCTGATCAGCTGAAGTCCATTCGAAATGATGTGCTTTCGATGATCGAGGATTATCGAAGCTGTTTTTTTAATGATCTAATTCCAGCCTTGCAAGAAGCGGGCATAAGCATTAAGCATTATAACGAGCTTACTGATTATCAAAAAAAAGTGAGCGATCGGTTCTTTCAAAAGCAGCTGTACCCTATTATTACTCCACTTGCTGTAGATGAGTCTCATCCTTTCCCTTTTATTTCCAACCAGAGCCTTTCTTTTGCTATCGAGCTTCAAAATCCCTCTTCAAAAGAGAAGTTTTTTGCCCGAATAAAAATTCCTGCGAACCGTCCCCGGTTTATCCAGGTACATCGAAGGGGAAATAAAGTGGTACTGGTTCCGATAGAAGATTTGATAGCGAGTAAAATAGGTACCTTTTTTCCGGGCATGAGAGTGCTTTCAGCTCATTTGTTTAGAGTAACCCGAAATGCGTCTGTTGAAAGGCAGGAAGAAGAGGCGGATGACCTGCTGGAAGTAATTGAAGATGAACTTAGGGAGAGGAAGTTTGCAGAGATTGTACGGCTGGAGCTTGATAAGGACATGCCTCGCCATATAAAGAAATACCTGATCAAAAACCTCTATATCAACTGGAACGATGTGTATGAGATGGAGGGGACCATTGGGTTGGTAGATGCATTCCAGATTGCAGGTTTGCAAGGGTTTTCAAGGCTGAAATCAAGGGGCTGGATTCCTGTCCTTCATCCTTCACTCAAACATGAAGTTGACGAAGAAATCCCAAGTATTTTTTCGGTAATTCGTGAAGGGGATTTCATGGTTCATCACCCCTATCATAGTTTTGCTTTATCTACGCAGCGATTTATTTCTGAAGCGGCCAGAGACCCAAAAGTTTTGGCGATAAAACAAACACTTTACCGAACCTCTAAAGACTCTCCTTTGATGCATTCCATTATGGAAGCTGCTGAAGATGGAAAGCAGGTAGCTGTACTGGTTGAAATTAAAGCACGCTTTGATGAGGAGAGAAATATCAATTGGGCTCAGCAACTGGAAAATGTTGGAGTTCATGTTTCCTATGGCATACCAGGCTTAAAAATCCATACCAAAGTTACCATGGTCGTTCGTGAAGAAGAAGACGGACTTAGAACGTATTGCCATATCGGAACCGGGAACTACCATCCTGATACAGCCACACTTTATGAGGACCTGGGTTTATTTACTTGTGATGAAACCATAGCCTCAGATGTAACGGATATTTTTAACCTGTTAACAGGCTATGCACCAGATCAGACTTTCGAGAAATTGTTTGTGGCCCCTAAGCATATGCGTAATCAAATGACTGAGCTTATTGAATTCGAAACGAATGAGGCTAAAAATGGCAGGCCCTCTCGAATTATCGCCAAAATGAATAGCCTTGAAGACCCGATTATTATTCAGAAATTATATGAAGCCTCTAATGCCGGAGTAAAGATCGATCTGATAGTACGAGGAGTATGTAGGTTAATACCAGGAAAAGAAGGTTTAAGTGAAAACATTACCGTTCACTCAGTAATAGGACGATTCCTGGAACATTCGCGCATTTACTATTTCCACAATGCTGGAAATCACATTTATACCATGGGATCTGCTGACTGGATGCACCGGAACCTGGATGCAAGGGTTGAAGCTATCGTACCTATAGAGAAGGAGCCATTGAAGAAGTATCTTCAGTTTATGCTCAATATTTACCTGAATGATAATCAGCAAAGATGGGAATTAAACACAGATGGAACGTATACTCGTATCGAAAAGCAGAAGGGAACAAGAAAGATAGCAACCCATAAAGTGCTTATGAATCACATAAAGGATTCAGCCTCTCCTATCCCAATGGAAAATCATAAGGAAGATTGAACATAATTTGTGCGGTGCTTTATGCTGGTCCAGCTTAAACGTTCGCTAATTTGCATCCGTCTCTTCGGATTCAAAGTAGCCTAAATCATAGTTAAGCTTTTGAAGAAGGAGGAAGGCAGGCTTTCTGAAAATACCATCCATTGAGTATGCATTATAGACCGACATCCGGGCCTCCTCAAGGCGGTTAAGATTTGCAAGGGCATTTCCTTTATACCAATGTGCCTTTTCTTCAATCATTCGGCTCTCTTCTATACGTTCTAAAGCAGAATCAAATGATTCGACCGATGCTTCATAATCACCCTGATTGTAGAGTATAATGCCCTTATTAGTAAAAGCCTTCGAACCATAAGGCTCAATATCGTAGTTATTGATTACCTCATCATAAAGTGAAAGAGCCTGACTGATATTTCCTGAAACCAGTGCGCTAAAGCCGAGATTCAACAGAGAATCAGCAGTAGTGATGATCCTATCTTTAGCCCGTACTCCGTCACCTGTTTCTGCCTGGTCAGCGGAAATTTCTGAAATCACAAACTGATCCAGCCTGGTTTTAGAATCAACCTGAAAAAGTTGAATAGAGAGAACAAGCAGGATAACCGCTGCAGCTGAAGCATGCCAGGTCCATGAAGGAAGTTGGAAGGTTTTCGCCTTTTTTACTCCTTTAACCTCATCTTCAATAATCTTCTGTACCCCAACCTCAAGCTCTAATAGATCCAAAAGCTCAGGGTTCTTGGCAAACTCTACCCAAAGCTGATCAATTTCATTGTCTGATAGAGTTCCTTTAAGGTAGGCGTCGATTTTTTTTAGTATGTCTGATTCGTTCTCTTTCATAAAATTTTGTGCCTCTCAGAATGTATAATGTCTATACATTCTGACCTGTAAGACCGCTGAGAAAACAACTCCTTACATTAAAATTTTAATTTTTTTTCACAGCAATCCTTAAGCAGTTTTAAAATACGGTGTTTCTTAGTCCACGCGTTGCTTACCGAGATACCAAAATGATCGGCAACAACGGAAGTATCATCATTAGGGTTTCTAAACCAATATGAAATGAACTCTTTAAAATCTGATTTCAATTCTGATAGACAGGATTTTAAAACGCCCATTTTTTCCTTATCCAGTAACCGGGTTAATTGATCTCCTTCCTGAGAGTGAGTTTCCGGAGTTTCGTCAAACGTAGGCTCCTTTATCTTAGCAATAGCCTTCAGGTAGTCGTTTTTTGCAGTAGTAAACAGATAGTAAATAATAGAGTCGGGGTTATTCAGCTTATCAGTTTTTATCTTTTCAGTAACCAGCAAAAGCGTGTTCTGAGCGGCATCTTCTGCATCATGGTGTGATGCCCCCATTCGAACTTTCAAAAATTTTATAAGAACAGCGGTAATCACAGACACCATCGAAGCCAGTTCTTTAGCGTCGTCATTTTGTACAGCATATACAAAACGGGAGTAATCCATGTCCTTATTTTTTCTCTTTTATAGGGTTGCCTAAAATAACATTCAATGTGCAAAAGAAAATAAGGAAATTGTGTTTATATCAATGTAGCTTTGAGCATGTATCGTGTTCAGTTACATAACTTTGAAGGCCCCCTGGATTTATTGCTTTTCTTTATCAAGCGGGACGAGTTAGACATCTATGATATTCCCATTTCATATATCACGAATCAGTTCCTGGAATACATTCACTTAATGGAAGAATTGGATCTTGATGTTGCAAGTGAGTTTATGCTCATGGCCAGCATGTTGATGTCGATAAAAGCTAAAATGATGCTTCCAAGGGAAGATGCTGATGAAGAAATTCTTGACGAAACAGATCCTCGTTATGAGCTGGTTCAGCGGTTGCTTGAGTACAAGCGATACAAAGAAATGTCTATTAAGATGTCTGAAATTGATGAGGAAACAAGAAAGAGGTATACCAGGGGTTTTATAGATGCTGATACGGTTGAAAAACAAGCCACAGGGGAAGCCCTTAAAGACGTTACCCTTTTTGATTTAATAGCGGCCTTCAAGAAAGTATTAACCGATATAGAACGAAAAAATATCGTTCATAAAGTCGAGAGAGTAGAGACCACGATAGAAGCACAGTCAGAATTTGTATTAACGACCTTGCAAAAAAGTGGAGGTCAAAGCTTCAAGCAGCTTTGCTCAACAATTACGAGTAGAGTGGTATTGGTAGTTACTTTTTTAGCTGTGCTGGAAATGATTAAAGAGCAACAAATAAATTTGTTTATCGAAGAAGACCCCACTGAATTTTTTATAGACCTTAAGCCGGTAGACGAGATCATCAATGCATAAAAAAGTATTAAGTCCACAAAATATTCTACTGCTTTTAGTAGCGGTAACTCTGGCCTGCAGTGGATCCAAAAAAACAATAACTGCACCAGCTCCATCAGTATTAGAATTCTCCCGAACCATAACTGCTGAAGGGTTAAGAACAGACCTTTCCGTATTAGCCCACGACTCATTAAGAGGGCGAAGGACTGGAGACATAGGGCTTGATATGGCCGCAAACTATTTAGCAAAACGCTATGCAAGTATAGGGCTTGAAGCTGTTGGGGACGATGGCACTTATTTCCAACACTTTGATTTAAACCGCCCGATCACAAATGGATACGAATACAGGGTTTATGACTCTGAAGGTGAGTTAGTTGATGAATCATCGCACAATGCTACATCGCTAGGAAATTTCAGAACATGGAGAGCTGGCGAGCCTGATTTACAAGGAGAAATTGTATTTGCAGGTTATGGTATAAAAAATGAAACCATAGATCAGTATCCGGAAGATGGTGCTGGAAAGTGGTTCATGGTATTTTACGACAGAGCTAATTTTACAACAATGCAGCAGCAAGTGGCCGAAAAAGGTGCGCTTGGGATAATTTTAATCATGAGCACTGAAGACAGCTACTTCGCTACTCAGGCAACCAATATGCAGAGCGGTTTTGGAAACCCCGGGGGATTCTCTTTGAAATACCTGGAAAGTGAAGCAGAATTACCATCAGCTATTCATATGATTAAGCCAAGTTTTGCGGGCACTCTTCTTGGCCTGGATAGTACGGACGAGCTCGCTGCTTTATCGGAAGACATAACATCAGCGCCAGAAAATTTTTCAGCAAGTGCAACCGGCTATGAATTCGGTTACGATCACGATCAGGAGAAAAATATAGTAGGCTCTAAAAATGTGGTCGCTTTTATTGAGGGAACGGATCCAGAATTGAAGGACGAAGTAGTAGTATTAAGCTCTCATTATGACCATGTGGGAATTGGTCAGCCAGATTCTACCGGAGATGCTTTGTACAACGGAGCTGATGATGATGGAAGTGGAACGGTAGGATTGCTTCATGTTGCTCAGGCATTGGTTTCGGCAAAGAAAAGCGGTGCGGAATTAAAGAGAAGCGTACTCATATTGCATGTTTCAGCCGAAGAAGAAGGGCTTCTGGGTTCACGTTATTATTCTGATCACCCCATCTATGATATTGAGAATACCGTGGCGAACCTGAATGTAGATATGATTGGGCGTCGGGATCCCGAATTCGGAGATAATGGAAACTATGTGTACATCATTGGAGGTAAGATCATTTCTTCGGGATTGAATGACATGCTTGTAGAGGCTAATCTTGAAAGCGTAAACCTTGAGTTAAGCGATCGATATAATGATTTAAATGATCCGAACCAGTTTTACAGGAGAAGTGACCACTGGAATTTTGGCCGACTAGGAGTTCCATTTATTTTCTTCTTCAATGGAACTCATGCAGACTATCATCGCCCGTCCGATGAAATTGACAAAATCGATTTTGATGCACTAACCAAGCGATCAAAGCTGCTGTTTTATACTACCGCAAAAGTAGCTAATGCCGAAGCCAGACCAGAGGTAGATAACCAGACATTCATAGAAAGAACCCAGCAACAGCCCAGGTAATTTTACTCTTCGTATTTCTATTTTAAGTCGTCCTGAGGCTACTGCCGAAGGATCAACAAATTCATGAACACCTCTTAATGTGATGTTGATTCTTCGCTTTCGCTCAGAATGACTGAGAAAGTGTCACTTCCCGGTAATCACAAAAGAAGCCCAATGCACCGGATGATCGTAATAAGGATGATCAAGCATTTCTAGCTTGGTCTCACGAAGAGCCTTAGTTTTATAATCAAACAGCTCTGGTTCATAATTATTAAACCAAAGAGAAATCCTATCGAAGAAACCAATCTCTTCACTCTCCATCTCTACCAAGTTCTTATAGAACTTATTCATAAATACAGGAGTGCTACGATCATAAATACTCCACAAGCTGGCTACAACCGATGAGGCTCCAGCTACCAGGAAAGAGCGCTGTAGTCCCATTAATCCCTCTCCAGTTATAACTTTTCCTGTAGCTGTATTACATGCACTAAGAACAACCAGGTCAGCAGAAATATCAAACGAGCTTATTTCAACGGCATTTAGATACCCATCCTCTCCAAAAAGCCGCTCCATCTCTGACTTTTTAGATAGTATAAGTCCGCTTTGTCTGGGAGAGGCTTCGTCAATGTTTCCGTGTGTGGCAAAATGAAGGTAACGGTACTCCGATATATCCACATTTTTAATGCCCGCTTCAGTTACTGCATCATTTTTTAGGACATAACTTTCTTCGAAATGAGACGAAACAGAATCAGCTTCGATAAGAGTAAAAGGAAGGGCAGCAAAGGCATTTTGAGTTTTTGAGCGAAGGAAGGGATCTCCCTCCTCGAAGCCAGAACCAGCAACTGCAAAAATATCTTTTTCTGTTTTACGATATGGGTCACTCAGTTTTAGGTAGCTGGTTACAGAGGGTAAAGACTTAATAGTAAATCGATTGACAAGGAAGGAACCGTCATTCATTAAAGCATCAAGAGGAAGCAGAGCTATAGGTCCATCAGGAACGACAGCTAAATTTGAAATCGACTCCAACTGATTTTCGAAAGGAGCAAATAATTGTCCATATAATGGCCCCGATAATGAATCGAGTATAACTTCCTCTTCTACATTAATAATTGCATCTCTAAAAGCATTTATTTCTTTGGCCAATTTACTCTTGTACCTATACTCCCCATCAATTTGATGGTAATAAACCTCATCTTTGGTTATAAGCATCACGGCCAAGCCATTTTTTATAAACGAGTAGTAAAGGATCCCGGAATCACTATCCAGAAGTTTTTGAGTATCGCTTAAACCAACTCGTTCCGGATATAAAAAAGAACTCCAAACCGGGTGAGCATCTCTGATTCTTTCAAGTGCTACTTCATATTCAAATTTTGCATCTGTGATCTCATGGTTCAAGCTCTCAATTTCCTCCTGAGACCGAGCGCTTTCTTTTTGTCTAAATAGTTGATCGATCTGTTTTTGGTGCTGTTTTAGCTGAATTTGATTCTCCGGGCTAAGCTCTAATTCAGGAGCATTTTTTTCAGCTAGCTCATCTAATAAGACCCTGGATTTAGATGACTCAAATAAATCAAAGGCTGATTCATAATCTTCATTCATAGAAGAATGCCAGGAACCAACGGTATTATAAAAGGTGGCGTGACCAGCAAAAATATCTGCTCTGAGAATCCCATCTGTTGTACCCAATCGCTGTTGTTCAATTTTCTCAAAAGCCTGATTTGCATAATAAAAAGCACTATCTAAGCTTGAAGTAGCGTGTATTTCAGAAAGATATCTCAATGATCGCAATTGATGACGCAAGTCTAAAGTCTCTGAAGACGAGAACATATACTTAGCGATTGCCTTTCTTTCTAATGGGGAGAGGTATCCTTCTGGTAGAAGCAGCATGAATGCAAGAGCGTTTTGCTCAATCCTTTTGAAACTGTGTTTTTTAGCAAGTTCCGAGGACTCTTTTAAATTGGTGTAAGCCTTATCGAAATTTCCAGAATAAAATGCGTTTCCGCCTATAGACTCCAAAACAAAAGCGATATCATAATTCCGTTTTTTGTCTCTATAATATTCAAGTGCCTTAAACAGAACTTCTTCCGCTTCTTCATACTCACCTTTTTCACGAAAGCAATACCCAATGCTTATAAATAGCTCTGCAACTCTATCGGTATTACCAATCGATTGAAAAAAGCTTAATACTCTGTCGTAATAACTTAATGCACGATCAATTTCGCCTACCAAGCGGTAAGTATTAGCCAGCTGTTCGTAGTATCTGGCAACGTATTCGCCCTGTCCCATTTCTTCTGATATTTGAAGTCCAAATTCAGCATACGAAATAGCAGTAGAGAGCTCTCCCTTTCTATTGTAGTAATCACTTAAATATTGATAAATGTTTCTTAATGCTTCAGGCTCACTGGAGGCCTTTGCCTGCGTAAAACTTTCAAATAGATAGGATGTACCTTTATCCAAATCTCCCATATATAAGTAAGCCAGATAAATAGATAGGTTTGCCTTACTTATGGAGGAAATACTTTCTGTTTCGGAAAAAACGACTAATCCTTTTTCAAAAAGTTCCAGTGCTAATTCATAATTAGCAAGCCTGATTTCTCCATATCCGGAATTGAGAAGTAAATTTCCATAAGTAATGGGTTCTTTTTCAGGGCTACCAATACTAAGAGCTTCTTTATAGACACTTAACATCACCTCTGTTTGTCCGAACCGTTGGTAACATCCACCTTTAATTTCCAGAAATAAGACTTTCTTTGAGGGTGGTGTATTTGAGGAGAAGTAAGCCTCTAAATTGGAAAGAAAATCTAGGGTCTCATCAGGTTTCTCGGCTTGGAGAAGGCTCCTGGAAGCCTTTAATCCAGAGTCAATAACTCGGAGAGTGTCTTTACTGCTTTTACTAATCCGGTAAGCCTTTTCATATTCAGCAGCCGCTTCTTCATAATTCAATGCTTCCCACAACTCCTCTCCTTGCCCCATAAAGAAGTCGTATTCACTTATCCAGGATTGAGGAAGAGCTAGTGTTTTGAAACACAAAGAGATAAGAAATAGCAGGATAGGCTTTTTTATAAAGGCCATTTAAAAAAGTGAAGCTCGTTTTGTATTTAAGGAGAATATGCTGTTTTTTTGGCAAAAACTTAAACTCAAAACAAGGAGTTACTATGCGTTGGGACTTGCATAATAGATACGTGGTTTTTTCAAGACCAGATGATAATGGAGGGGGAGATCCGCCACCACCACCGCCGCCTGGAGGCGGACCAGGGGAAGGAGGTGGAGGAATCGCACCTACTGACCCAAAAGAAGATGGCTAGGTTTATAATGACCCCGATTTTAGAATCGGGGTTTTTTTATTCCCCAAATAGAGCATTTACAAAATCTGCTTTATCAAAAACCTGTAGATCTTCGATCTTTTCTCCGAGCCCGATATACTTTACGGGAACATTCAGTTCGTGAGAGATACCGATTACAATCCCTCCTTTCGCTGTTCCATCTAATTTAGTTAGTGCCAACCCAGTAATATCTACTGCCTCAGTAAAAGCCTTGGCTTGTTGCATAGCGTTTTGTCCGGTAGAAGCATCCAGTACCAAAATCACTTCATGTGGAGCATCGTCAATCACCTTGCTCATTACCCTCTTAATTTTAGAGAGCTCATCCATCAAAGCTTTTTTGTTGTGAAGTCTTCCGGCAGTGTCAATTAGGGCAATATCTGCAGCTCGGGCTTTAGCCGCTGAGGCAGTATCAAAAGCAACAGCAGCAGGATCAGCATCCTGGCCTTGTTCGATTATCGGAACATCTGCCCGCTCGCTCCAGATTTTAAGTTGATCTACCGCCGCCGCTCTAAAGGTATCGGCAGCACCAAGCAGCACATTCTTACCGGCAGAATTATACATATAAGATAACTTTCCAATAGTAGTGGTTTTTCCAACCCCATTTACTCCCACCACCAAAACAATGTGTGGTTTTGAAGGGAATTCAGCATCAAACTCCGCAGGTTTTTCGGTTGGGTTTTCCTGGAGGAGAGCAACAATTTCCTCACGGAGCATTTTCTGAAGTTCACTCTGGTTTACATACTTATCACGAGCTACTCGTTTTTCAATGCGCTTTATGATCTCGATGGTAGTTTTCACCCCAACATCAGAGGTGATTAAAATCTCTTCTAACTCATCAAGAATTTCATCGTCAACAGTATCTTTTCCGGCTAGCGCTTTTCCTAGCTTATTTAAAATCCCTGCACGGCTTTTTTCCACGCCTTGTTCAAGCGTTTCCTTTTTCTTGATGCCTAGTTTTTCTAAAAATCCCATGTATAGTCTTAATTAAAATCTGAGTCGCCGTTCATTATGGCTCGATACCTGAAAAGGTACGCAAAAAAGGAGACAACCATCATTGCAGTAGAAATATAGAGCAGGTAATTGTGTGCGGTTGTGGCATCTCTAAAAAAGAAGACGGCGATCCAGTAGAAGGCTAGAATGTTTACATACACTTTGCCAGTTAAAGTGGACATAGCCACCTTTCCATACTTTACTTTAATTATAGACGAGCCCGCCATAATCAGAGAGTCACGTACCACATTAATAAGCAGGAACCAAAGAGGTACCCAGCCCAGCCAAACGGTATAAATAAACAATATCACCGCACAAATTTTGTCTGAAATAGGATCTATGACCTTACCCAATTCCGAGATGGTATTTGTTTTTCGCGCAACCAGCCCGTCCAGGTAATCGGATATAACGGCATAAACAATAAGCCCAATAATCCAGGCATTGTAATTGAGATCATTGTAGTAGTGAAGTAATACTACTGGGAAAGCAACGAAGAAACGGGAAAAAGAGATGATGTTGGAGAAGGTGAGCACCTTTCCGGAAACCTCTACGGTTTTGCCATCAATGTTCTTAGAAATTGCCAAGTTAATTCCCGTTCTTTAGCGCAAAGTTAAAGCCAATCTGACGATAAAACCACTATGAAAGATTCTGAGCTTCTTGTAGAGAAAAAAGTGTCTTCTGAGGAAGTTTTCAATGGTAAGCTGCTGCACGTTTTTTATGACGAAGCCCGGCTTCCGAATGGAGAAACCAGTTCCAGGGAATGGATAAAGCACCCAGGAGCCTGTGCAGTAGTCCCTGTTTTTGAAAACGGGGATATCATGTTGATCAAACAATTCCGATATCCGATGAGTCAGATATTTTGGGAAGTTCCTGCTGGAAAGATTGATACAGGAGAGCCACAGGATATAACAGCAACAAGAGAATTGAGAGAAGAAGCAGGGTTAAAGGCCGAAAAACTAGAATATGTGGGACATTTTTATCCTGGGATAGGCTATAGTGATGAGGTAATACATATTTATCTTGCCTATGGGTTGTCAATTACTGATAAGGAGACCGATGAAGATGAGTTTGTGCTGAGTACGCGCATTCCATTTGAAGAAGCAGTAAAAATGGTTCACTCAGGGGAAATCAATGATGGAAAGACTGTGATTTGTTTATTAAGGGCGTGGCATCATTTCAACTCAGACTAAATTGATTTGAACAGAAGTGAGAGATATTCTTGTTCAATGTTCAAAGAATTCCCTCAGTCTTCGCCAAGCTGAATAACGATTCATGCAGGTTTCTAGGGTCTAAAGCTCCCCGGCTTGTAAGTTCTTTTATTTCATCTTCTCCCAGCATTAGCAAACATCCCATCTCATTTAATACAGCATCGAATCGTCTGGGGTCGGCCATAGCCAGTTTGGTGAGGTTAATCCCTTCCGGATTTTTTTTAATATCAATGAGGATATAGAATTCATCCGACCCATCATCATTGAAGGAATAGGTTTCAAGTTTGGTTTCTTCAAGTTTTAGCATGGCGTTCAATAAAATCTCTGGCTTTAACTACTTCAATTATTTCGTTGGTTTCACGGCTTACTACTTTAATCTGGAACAGGCTTATGATCGCCTGCTCATTTAGCACCTCAAGTACCTCATCTGCATTTTCGCATTCCTCCGTTTCGCTAACCAGATCATTTACTCCCTGAACGATATAGCGAACACCTGAGTCTTTTATGGGGGCAGCGGGTACTTGCGGGGTTTCAAAATACTCTCGAATTGCATCTTCGGTAACATACCAGCTAACACCCAATTTGCGGGCTCTGATTTTACCCTCTCTCAGGTAAGCCCGAAGAGTCAATTTTGAGATGCCAAGCATTTCATGAAGGTCATCAATAGAATAAAGTGTTAAAGAACCGATTTTTTTGGGCATTTTTAATGATTATTACTTTTATATAAAAATATTAATAATAAGTATTAATTATATGTAAACCATCATTAGTTATATAAAACAAAATAGATTTGGTCGAGGCATCATCCCTGCCTTATATTGGTTCTAGTTATTCAAAAATCAGAGCCCTTCAAGGGCTTTTTTCATTTCAGCCCACCTCACTTTCCTTTCTGTTATTTTTAGTTTTCTTTTCACGAATAGCTACATTCTAGCTGATTTGTATTGAACTAACCCGAAAGATGCGACTCCTACTGGCTCTATTTGCCTTATTGTTTATTTCCTGCTCAGGGTCTGAGCTTTTTATCGATTCACAGAACGAGCAATGGGAAAGCAAAAGCCCTCCGATAGACGACGGGCTTATCTATAAGGTTTTTTTAATTGGGGATGCCGGCGCTCCCACATTGGATAAACAGGAGCCCACGTTAAGACTTCTTCAGCAATTCCTTTCCGAGTCGGGAGAAAGAAGTGCAGCCGTTTTTCTTGGTGATAATTTATACACCAGCGGTTTACCAGATTCATTGCATCCGGATAGGGCTAAAGCCGAAGCCCGGTTGAATGAACAGTTAAAGACCGTGAAGGATTTTGAAGGAAGGATAATCTTTATACCAGGGAATCATGATTGGGCTGACGGTAGTCGAGATGGCCTGGAAGCTGTTCAAAGACAAGAGAGATATATTGAAGCATATTTAGACAGGGGGAATACTTTTTTACCGGACAATGGTTATCCGGGCCCAGTTGATCTGGAACTCCTTGATGATGACGAAGACCCAAGGCTAAGCGATGACATTCGTTTAATAATCCTGGATACTCAATGGTGGCTTCATAAACATAAGAAACCGTATGGAGACACCGGAGATTATGACCTTGCTGATGGTGGAGATTTCCTGATTGAATTGCGAGATATACTAAAGAAGAGAGAAAAAGATTATCTGTTATTTGCCGCACACCACCCATTAATCACTCATGATAACCATGGAGGGTATTTACCTCCTTCTACCCATTTGAAGCCCCCGGTTTTTGGTAGCCTGTACGCCATTTATAGAAGGGCATTCGGCTTTGAGCAAGACGTTCCACACTTCAAGTACAAGGAACTTTCAAATACATTACAAGAAATGTTTTTGCTTTCGGATCATCTGATTTATGCTTCCGGGCACTCGCACAATTTGCAATACATTAAGAAAGAAGGGACTCGCGAAACTCAGCATTATCTAGTTTCCGGCTCGGGCACGAAAGAAAGCTATGTAGCAAAAGGAAGAGGAGCAGAATTTAATTATGCTGGTCATGGCTTTATGACAGTTAACTATTATGGTGATGGATCGGTTTGGATGGAAGCCTGGGCTCCAGTCGGAGATGGGTCAAATGGACGACTACTTTACAGAACGGAATTAGAGCCACCGAGTTCAGATCCTTTGCAAGGGAAAGAAGAAGATGAGCTACCAGACTATGATTTCACAGATAGTACCATAGTAATTGCGCCAAATAAGAAATACGATGAACGAAGTAAAGCTTTTAGAGTAATTGCAGGAAATCATAATCGGGATTTATGGTCCATAGAATCAGAATATCCTGTTTTTGATGTGACAGAGCAAAAAGGAGGCCTAGAACTGGTAAGAATGGGAGGTAAAGGCCAATCCAATACTCTACATCTTGAAGCAGAAGACGGGCGTGAATATGTGCTCAGGTCGGTGGATAAACAAGCAGGAAAAATCTGGGATGAAAATCTCAAGAAAACCTTTGCCCTTGATTTGGCGCAGGATCAATTCTCAATACTAAACCCTTATGCTGCTCTTATAGTACCAACATTAGCAAATGCCGTAGGTGTATATCATACAAATCCAAAAATTTACTATGTACCGAATGATCCACAACTAGGACAGTATGCCGAAGAAATTGGAGGTCAACTCGCTTTATTTGAAGAGAAACCCGATGGAGACATGAGCGATGTAGCCAGTGTAGGGTTTTCAGAAGAAGTGGTGGCATATCGTGATATGATCCGTGAAGTGGATAATGACATTGATCACCGGGTAGACCAGGAACTATTTGCCCGTTCCAGATTGCTGGATATGTTAATTGGTGACTGGGATCGCCATAGTGACCAGTGGCGTTGGGCCACCTTTGAACCCGAGGATAAACAGGGAAAGATATATAGGCCAATTCCCCGAGATCGGGATGTGGCGTTTATGAATATGAATGGGATTGGTCCGAGTATTGCCAAGTTTGGTGAGTTTTTCCAGTACCAGAATTTTGGGAAATCTTATGGAAACCTAGTGGGATTGAATTATAATTCACTACCACTTACCAGGAGGTTCACCAATCAACTTACCAAAGAACAATGGCTGAGTATTGCTGACGAAATGCAGCAGGTGCTTACCGATGAGTTAATTGAGCAAGCAGTAAGAGAATATCCCCCCGAAGTATTCGAAGTAAAGGGCCAGGAAACAATAGAGGGTTTAAAAGCCAGACGCGATGATCTTGTTAAAGTAACCGAGACCTACTACAAGATGATCTCAATAGTGATTTCCGTTCCAGCCAGTAATAAAAGAGAACGCTTTGTAGTAGAAGTGATAGATGGAAACCGAACCAGGGTTCAGGTGTTTAAACTTTCGGGTAAAGGTAATCTTAGAGAAAAATATTTCGATCGTGTTTTCCAGAAAAGTGAAACCAAAGAACTTCGTTTGTATGGTCTTGGAGGAGATGACGAATTCATTTTCAAAGGAGAGAGAAGAAGCGGGATCAAGCTTCTTGTATCAGGAGGTCCGGGTGAAGATCTTTATAGAGATGAATCGCCCAACCAGGTTGTAAGCAAAAGCCTGCCGGGTATTTTTGAGACGAGGAACGGAAACAGCTACGATGTTTCCCGAAAAGCACATCGGCATTTGGCCAAAAACCCTATCGATAATTACTACGATTACGAGAGAGACTTTATCTGGAATCGATATTTTCCGGGTTACTTCTTTAACTACAACAATGATGAAGGACTTTTTATTGGCGGAGGTCCAAAAGCCCTCAGAAATGGATTTAGGAAATTCCCTGCAGTTACTCATTATCTGAGGTTTAACTTTGCTCCGACTTCTGGTGCGGCGAATCTTCTTTACTCCGGAGTTTGGTATGAACGAGTAGGTGTTTGGGATCTTGAGCTGGAGTCTGCGTTTTTATTCCCTAAGAGTTTTAGAAACTTCTTTGGCTTAGGGAATGAAACAGAACTACAGGACAGGGAGCAAAATTTTTATCGAGCCAGATTAACGAGATATACTTTTTCACCCAGCCTTACTACGAATATAAATCAAACACTAAGTGTAACAGTAGGGAATACTTTCAGCATTACTCAGGTAGATGACAATCGTGATGAAGACAATGTGGTAAGCCTTCCGGAATTAGGTTTTACGAATAAGACATTTAAGGACCAATGGTATAATACCTCTTTTATTCATGCATCTGTTACAGATATAGATACCCCTTTAAACCCAACTCAAGGATATAAACTAAATCTCAGCGCGGATTTAAATCTCGGGATTCATAATTCGCCACAATCGTTTACCAGGCTGACCTCAGAGCTTCGGATGTATTTTCCCATTAGTTTTTCGCCTCAGTTAACACTAGCTCACCGAAGTGGTGGAGCACATAATATTGGGTCTTTTCCTTTCTATGAAGCGAATGGAATCGGCGGAACTACATCAGTAAGAGGCTTTAGAGGTAACAGGTTTTCAGGGCGCAGTTCTATGTACAATAATACAGAGTTGCGCTTCGAGCTTTTTGATTTCTATCAATACTTGTTAGGAGGAAAGGTTGGAATCCTCGCCTTTTTTGATAATGGCAGGGTATGGGCAGATAACGAATCCTCTGGTAAATGGCACCAAGGCTATGGAGGCGGTGTCTGGTTCAACGTATTTGATGCATTTGTGCTCAATTCATCACTTGGTCAATCGGTTGAAGGAAGCTATTTCGAGATACGCGCAGGCTTTTTCTTCTGACACAGAAGCACTCTGGCTCGATTATTGATATATTCTCGGAAATTGGTATTACAATATTCCGCATAAATGGCTGAAAACAATTTTCGTTTACTAGCCGCTATCATGTTTGCTGATATGGTGGGTTATACCCGCATGATGCAGGCAGATGAACAGCAAGCAAAAGAACTAAGGGATAGGCAACGCCGGGTTATTGACGATAGAATTTTAAAATATCGAGGCCAGGTGATGCAGTATTATGGGGATGGTACGCTAAGCATGTTTGCAAGCGCTCTTGATGCTGTAAATTCAGCAAGAGAAATCCAACAAGAGCTGGATAAAGACCCACAAGTTCCGCTTAGAGTGGGCATCCATATTGGGGATGTAGTTTACGATGACGAAGGGATTTATGGAGATGCTGTTAATGTGGCAGCTCGAGTTCAGGGTTTAGGTATCCCTGGTTCTGTGATGATTTCAGGTAAAGTATTTGATGAAATAAAAAATCATCCGGGGATAAAAGTCCAGGCCTTTGGTGAACACGAACTAAAAAATGTATTCAATCCCGTTAGTATTTTTGCTATTGCCAACGATGGGGTCAAAGTTCCGAATCATGAACATATCCGGGATTTAACCGGGAGTAACGAGAATAGTGTAGCGGTTCTTCCTTTTGCCAATTTCAGTTCTAACCCCGATAATGAGTATTTCAGCGATGGGATTACCGAGGAGATTATCAACTCGCTGGTGAAGGTGAACGGCTTACAGGTGGCATCCCGAACCTCTGTTTTTGCTTTCAAGAATACCCAAAAAGATATTCGCCAAATTGGAAAAGAGTTAAATGTAGCAACGGTTTTGGAAGGCAGTGTACGTCTTGCTGGAGAGCGAGTTAGAGTTACTGCACAGCTTATAAATACGGATGATGGATTTCATATATGGTCAGAGAATTTTGATCGTGAAATGAAAGATATTTTTGCTGTTCAGGACGAGATTGCACAAAAGATAGCCGATAAGCTCGAAGCTAATTTCACCTTTGATGCCGATAAAAAACTTTACGAGGCTTCCACCGATAGCATTGTAGCTTATAATGCCTATTTACAAGGTCTGTTTTACTGGAATAAGCGAAATCCTGAATCCATTCGTAAAGCCATTGAGTTTTATGAGCAGGCGATCAATAAATGTACTACCTACACGGCGGCGTATTCAGGGTTAGCCAACGCCTATACGTTTTTGGGTGCTATTGGGCATATGCATGGCGAAGAAGCATTTCCAAAAGCCGAAGAGTATGCACTTAAATCAATAGAGCTAAATAACGCCTGGGCAGACTCTTATACTGCATTAGGGTATGTGAATTTATTCTACCACTGGAATTTTGATGCAGCAGATTCCAACTTCAGGAAGGCAATCACTCTTGAGCCCGAAAACGAAGAGGCGAGGACAGCTTTTGCTCTTCACAATCGAATTATTGGCAGGTATGATAAAATGCTTACTCAGGCTAAGGCAGCTGTAAAGATAGCACCGATTTCTCTTCCGGCTATGGTAGATCTAGGGAGGGCATATACTCTGGTTAAAGAATATGACAAGGCGCTGGAGCTTTTTGATAAGGTGATAGAGCTGGATTCAAATCATCGTGCTGCCTATGAAGGAAAGTCATTTCTATATACAGAGATGCAGGACTTTGACAAAGCGTTGAAATATGCCAACAAGTACATTGGCAAAATTAAAGGGAAAAATGTGGGCGGAACCCAGCTGGGATATATAAAAGCACAAATGGGTGATCTTGAAGGAGCCACCGAAAACCTCAAACTAATTCAGAAGAGACAAGAAGAAGCCCCGGAACTAAATCTTTCCCTCGATTTTGCAGTGGTATATGCTAGCATGAATGAAGAAGAAAAAATGTTTGAATACTTGAATAAAGCGGTTGAGGATAAAATGGGCGCGGTATTATTTATAAACTCAATTACCGTGTTTTCGAAATTTGCCCATGATGACCGATACATAGCTATCTTGGAAAAAATTGGGCTTCCCAATCAATCGTTAGTTGCCTGATGAGAAAAGAGATCGGCATCTACATAGATCGAACGTACAAAGTGGTTCGGCAAGATTTAATAACTCGTTTTAACAACGCCGATGTGGATATCACCCCGGAACAATGGGTACTCCTTTCAAAACTGGAACAGGGTTCCCGGCATCAAACGGAGCTGGTAAATCATAGTTTTAAAGACAAGCACACGGTTTCAAGGATTATAAACTTGCTTGTGCAGAAAGGCTTTGTTGAACGAACCAGTGACCCGGAAGATGGCCGGCGCTTTATCATTTCTCTTACCGATTCTGGACGAAATGAAGTAGATCGAGCGAAGCCCCATGTATATGCTTCCAGAGAAAAGGGGTGGGAGAACCTTTCAGAAGAGGAGTACAAGCAGCTTCTTTACTTATTGGACAAGGTGTTTTCAGGGTATATATAAGCTGGAGTAAGAATAAAGAATATTCATTGAAGAAGTAAGAATGTTAATTCATTGATCAATTATCAATTTTTCAATGCTCAATTACTTCTCACTTCTTTATTCCTTGATGAATATTCTTAACTGTCATCCCTTGTAGAAGTCAGGTAATTCGATGACAGTTTTGGTTAAACTCAGTGAGTCATAATTCATTTCTAACCACTTTTTAATGAAGTCATCCCGAACTTGTTTCGGGATCTTATGGAATGGCTGGAAATGTACTATTCATCGCTACCCTTACACCAAGAAGAATACTCTTTCGATACATTCTATTTTTATTCTCTTGATCCATTTATTACTCAGAGGTAGAGCCGAATGCTCTTACGGTGTTGATTAACCAGAGATATATTCCTTGTTGTTTTTTTGAGGTGCTTTATAGTTCCAATCCTCGCAAAAATCCCGAAACACGTTCGGGATGACTCTGAAATAGAACATGTTGTATGGATTCATGAAATCAAGTATTCAGAGTTGTCAACGAATTACCTGACTTCTACAAGAATGACATTTAAAAAAAAGAAAACTAAACCTCACTATCGGGCATATTAATGATGCGTCGAATTTCATCCGATTTAAACCCAATAGACATCGGCCTTACTACATTAGGAATAGAAACTACATCATAAAGCTCTTCCACAATTCCTTCCATCTTAATCCAGTGCACAATATCGCCCGTAGTTAAGTCGATAATATGTAACATGCATTTTGCCTCGGTTCCCTTTTCAGTAAGTCTATTATCCAAAGCTAAGCCAGTAAAAGTTTTATTCTCCCTGCTTTTTGAAGTACCAACAATAGCAAAATTTCCATGAAAGGCCATACCCCGTAAATATCCCGGGCAAAAAGAAATAGGTTCAAAAGTACCGGAGTCGAAATTAATCTTTCCAAATTCCCCGGTTCCGGAATTCAATACATACAGGGTATCGTTATACCATCTAGGAGAATGGGGCATGCTCATTCCTGAGGCCACTACTTCTTCTGTTTCTACGTCCATAATCAAGCCGCCACTTGAGCGGTGATCTCTCCATCCATCTGCTACATCCGATTTCCCCACAATTGATACATACTTTGGGCTTCCATCCTTCATAGCCAACCCATTCATGTGGCATCGATCTTCGGCAGCCAATTTTGAAATAAAAGGAGGTTTCCAAATAGGCTCGAAACTATGAGTAGCGCTGGGCTTAGCCAGGCAGCCAAATAAGGTGCTCACAAATATAATTTCCCCGTTCTTATCCATTACCACATCATGAATATCGATATCAGCAGTGTTATACCCTACAGTGGGCACATACATTTTATCATAACCATTGTGGCTTTGACCCACCGGAACCACATTTTCGAATCTCCATAATTGATATAAAGAGCTCAGAAGAAGGGTTTGCTCACTTGCCCACATTCCCATAGCGCGGTTAAAAGTTCGTTCAAATATGGACATTCTTCCATCTGGCTGAAGGCCAATTAAAAACATCTTTCCGGATTGGTAGGTAGAGAAGCCCAGGCTTACTCGATGTTCTGCCATCCAGGAGGTTACTTGTCTTGAGCCAGATATTTCTAACTGAACAGGTTGCTTTTGAGAGATAGGTTGATTCATAAAGTGTTTGTTTTACAGAATTCTTTCCAAAGAGATCTAAGTACGTGTTCAAAATTTCGTGAAAATTGAACACCATCACAAAGAGGAGAGACCTTCATTTTTTCACGCAGTCCCAGCCGGATGGTATTCAATAAATCTACATCTGAAGCCAGAGCAATTGCTTTGTTAATATATTCTTTTTCATTAGAGGCAATCCATTCCGGATAGCCGATATTGTGCAAAATAGAAACCCCAAACCTGCTAACATATTGGTTTCCTTCCAAAGAGATCATAGGAACCCCCATCCAGAGCAAGTCATGCGAAGTTGTGCCCCCATTATGAGGGAAAGGATCAAGCGCGATATCGATTTTATTATAGGTGGCCAGATAATCATAGATTTCACTTGAGCCCTCAAAAAGCAATTGCTCTTCATTAACTCCCTGCTTGAGAAATTGAGATTTAAATCGCTCAATGGTAAGCTGATCATTTAAATGAGAGGATTTAAGTAACAGCTTTGCAGAAGGGAGTCGCTTTAATAATTCAGACCACACCCTTATGGTACTGGGAGTAAGTTTATTCGTGTTATTGAAACATCCAAAAGTGATGTATCCATTAGTCAATCCGGGTGTTTCCTCAACAAGAGGGCTTGGATTAATAGGCTCATAGCAGGTAAAGCTATTAGGCAGGTGGACCAGCTGTTCGGTATAATACTGTTGAGTTTCCGGAGGATTTACATAAGCATCACAAAACCGGTAATCAATTTCCTGCAACCCAGTGGTGTTTATATATCCTAAATATGAAGCCTGAACAGGTGCTGGTTTCATGGAGAATATTTTCAATCGGTTTCCTGCTGTATGACCAGCCAAATCTATAAGTATATCAATGCAGTCACTTTTTATGGTGCGATAGACCTCCTGATCCGAAACACCAATAGTAGATCGCCATCCATCAAGTAGTTTCATAAATGATGATGTATATCCATCTGGTTTCTCTACTTCAGCATAGCCGTAAAACTCGAATTGATTCTTATCATAATTCTTGAACAACTGCTGAATAAATAAAGCTACCACATGGGCCTTGAAGTCAGGAGATACAAATCCAACCCTCAATTTCTTATCAGGTACCCTCTCAACCCAGGGCCAGCCTTCTTCCTGAACCCCAACACTATGCTGCAGTCCCCATTGTTTATGTTCCTCGAAAATTTCATGCTGGCTAGGCTCTTCAATATAATTCAGTGCATATACAAGGCTGGAGTGAGGTTGATAAAATTCAGGGTCGATTTCTACCGCTCTTCGTAGGTGTTCGGCGGCGTCTTTGTGCCGGTTACTAAACAACAGCGCTGCCCCCAAATGATATAGAACTTTAGCTTGTTTAGGGTCTAGCGTTAATGCTTCCTTAAAATGGGCGATCGCTTTTTCATAATTTCCCTGGTTCTTATATACATTGCCCAGATTGCCGTGTGCCTCAATCAAGTTAGGGCTCAATTCAAGGGTCTTTCGAGCCATAACCTCGGCTTCTTCATATTTTTGTTGCCGATTCAACACATCGGTCAGATTATTAAGAACCCGTACATCACCAGGCTTTAAATAAAAGGCCTTTTTATAACAAAAAACGGAATCGTCCAGTCTTCCAGCTTCAGAAAACAAAGTACCCAATCTAAAATAAGCCTCGGCATTTTGTGGGTTTAACCGGATGACTTCTCTGAACTCCTGTACAGCTTTTTCCCTAAATCCATGCCTTTGAAGTAGATTACCAAGGTTGAAATGTACAGAGCTATTCTCGGGGTCGATTTTTCGGGCAGTTCGGAGAAGGTTAAGGGATTCTTGAGGGTTTTTATTGTAAACGATAGCGGCCAGGTTGACGAGACTATCAATATGTGACGGGTTCTGATTTAAGATATCACGATAGATGGCGGCTGCTTTTGACAGCTCTCCACTTTGATGAAATGTTACCGCTTGTTGAAACTGGGAATCCATTTCTAAAGGTAAAAAAGCGAGCAGGAAATCTCACATTTAATCTTTTACAAAGCAGAAAGGGTGCGATCAAGCAGCTTTTCAAAAGGCATTAGTTTATTATGGTCTAATAGGACAAACTTCTCGTCATTATTTGTCTAGGGTATTATGAAATGGAAATTTTGAATTATGAAATTATGGATTATGAATTGTCCCTGAGACTAATTTTATAATCCATAATTCCAAATTCTTTCAGAGACGAATTAAGGTTCTATATCATTTTTATTTTTATCCCTCAGCTTTTTGAGTGCATAAGCTCCGCCCGCAGCGGCTAGCAGCCCAAGCCCGCCGTCGATAGGTGCCTGGTCAGGGGCTCCGGGTAGTCCGGGCTGGGCCATAGCTAGTTCGGTGATGAATACTGCGATTGTGAAAAGGGTGAATACTACTCGTGATTTCATGTCTATGTTTTTTTTGATAAGAGATAGGTGAAAGGTGAGAGCTCCCTCACTTATCACTGTTCTCTTATTCTTTTATTTATTGAATAAATCGTCTGTTTACCACTAAACAGGTCTTGCAGATGTCCACTTCTTTTCCTTTCACTCTGCGTTGCACCAACACTACATAGCCGCGACCTCCAGGCTGCATGCCCTTACGCCGGCCACATAACTGGCATTGCTTTGTATAGGAAGAAGAAGGGTTCATGCTGGGCTAACTATGCTTTTAATAACTAAGAAAATATTTGGTGTCATTGCGATTCTGGCGAATGCCAGGAGAAGCAATCTCAGCGAGGTTGCCACGGTCGCGCTCCGCAGGCCCCCTCGCAATGACTGCTTATTTAATTAGGGTCATCTTTCGGGTTAATTGTTGTCCGCCCGTGGTAAGCCGGTACACATACACCCCACTGGAAAGTGAGGATGCATCGAAGGTCACTTCATAGCGGCCTGCGGGCTTCTGCTCATCCACCAGCTGGGCTACCTTTTGCCCCACCAGGTTAAAGACCTCCAGGGAAACCCGGCCTGCGCGGGGCACCTCAAACAGAATCCTCGTACCAGGGTTGAAGGGGTTCGGATAGTTCTGCGCAAGGGTAATTTGCTCCGGCAGGCTTGGGTCGGGTTGTGTGTTTGTTACTCCAATTACCGGAGTAAGGACAAGTTCAAAGCGGTGTCCGGTCTCGGTGGCTTTCGCCTTTAGGGTAACCGGTGAACCTGGGGCTCCAAGGGCTTTGGCTGCCACGCTACGAATGGCTAAGGAAAGGGTATCGTCCTGGGAAAGCTCAAAGACCTCTTCGGTCTCTAAATCTTTGATGGAAATCTCCCAGTCGTCAAAGTCCTCCAGGCCCTCGAAGCTCACCTGGGCAAAGGAGGAATCTACGATCCCGGACAGGTCCAGTGGGAAACGCAGTTCTTCTCCATAATCAACCGGTAAGGCATTGATCTGGAGCTGGTCGTCATTCTCGATGATCGTGGTCAGGCGTAGGTAACTGGAAGACAGCGGTGTTAAGGAGAGCCCATCGAAGGCGTCTCTTCCTAGTTCTCCCCCCTCCTGGAAGGAAAGCCAGGCGTCGGCAGAAAAGCTGCCGGCCTCAGCATGAATTTTTAACGCTTTAGGGTCGGTGGTTACCGTCTTGAGCAGGCTTACGGAGTTGGAGGTGATGTCTGCCTCCTCTATGGTGAGTGAGCCACTGCCCCCAAAGCCCTCAATAAAGAAGCCCTGGAAGGCGGAAAGTTCGCCATCGGTAATATTTCCTGTTGAACCGTTCCAGGTCTGCCAGGTGGAGTTGGCATCATCGTAGATATACACGGTTTCGGAGAGCCCGCTCTTGGTAAGCAGGTCCCAGTCAATGGGATAAAAGTAGGGGTTTCCCGCAAAGAAGAAGTCGGAGTCGGCCAGATCACTGACCGGGGTTACACTGCCAGAGTTGACGCTGCCATCCCCACCAAACTGGTTAGCGGCAATGTATTTAGGGAAGCCGGCGTCTCCGGATGTCTTTAGTCCGTTATCATCGGAGAAGATATAAAACAGGAAGCCGTTGCCCGCCGACAGGGAATTCGTTTCTTGATCAGTGAGGGCGGCCCAACCCTGCGTGGCCTGGTCCCAGGTCCACACGTTTGCGGAGCCCACTAGGGAATCGGCGCCAGTAAAGCCCTGGGTCCAGAAGCCTCCAAGGAGCTCATCGAACACGGTGCCATTGCTAGGGGCGGCCAGGGTGCGGAAACCCTCATCTCCGGTGACGGTCTCAGAGATGCTGTTGAAAAACACATGTGTCTTACCATAACCTGAATTTTGATAACCAGGGGCTCCAATAGCGATATCATCAAAGCCATCTCCATTGATATCTCCGGAAGTTAGAGAGTGCCCGGAGTAGGTGCCGTAACCGTAGATAAATTCTCCATTTAAGGCAAAGCCTATATCCCCATCTAAGGAAGATAAGTCAATAGAAGAGCTAAAGGTGGCGGTATCTCCAAATACCACATAGCTTTCTCCGGAACTGGAACCATTCGGGTCCGCAAGGTGTGCGCTGGTAATCACATCCCCAATGCCATCTCCGTTCACATCGCCGAAGGCTACAGCGTATCCACTTCGATCGCCTGTGTCAATGCCATTAAGGGTAAAGCCGCTAATGCCATCTAAGGAGCTGATTTCGAAAGAAGAGGCAAAAGTGGTTTGGCCGAAGACCACATAGGTTGCCCCACCAGTTGTGCCATTCGGAGACGCTGTGATTGCGCCGACAATCACATCGGTAATACCATCCCCATTGATATCTCCAGAGGTCACGGCCCCTCCACTTTGACTTCCGGTGTCAGAACCATTAAGCACAAAACCGGTCGTTCCATCCAGGGAGGATAATTCGATAGAAGAAGACCCTGAAAAACTACTTTGGCCAAATACGACATAGGTTTCCCCTGCATCAGTATTACCATTCGGATCTGCTTTATATGCGCCGATAATTACGTCGTCAATGCCATCTCCGTTCACATCGCCAGAGGCAAGGGCATGTCCGCTTTCATCGTTTGTATCAATCCCATTCAGGGTAAAGCCGGTCGTTCCATCCAGGGAGGATAATTCAATAGAAGAAGCCCCTGAAAAGCTACTTTGGCCAAATATGACATAGGTTTCTCCGGAAGCGGAACCATTTGGATCCGCACTATTTGCGCCGATAATTACGTCGTCCATGCCATCGCCGTTAATATCTCCAGAGGCCAAAGCGGATCCACTTGCATCGTCTCCGCCTACCCCATTCAGAGTAAAGCCGGTCGTTCCATCCAGAGAGGATAAATCGATGGAAGAAGCCCCTGAAAAGCTACTTTGGCCAAATACTACATAGGTTTCCCCGGAACTGAAATCATTCGGGTCCGCAAAGTGTGCGCTGGTAATCACGTCGTCGATGCCATCTCCGTTCACATCGCCGGAGGCTACTGCGTATCCAGATCTATCGTTTGTATCAATCCCGTTAAGTCTAAAACCATTACTGCCATCTACGGAGCTTAGTTCGAAAGAAGAGCCAAAGGTCGTAGACTGGCCAAATACTATGTAGGTTCTTCCTGAATTACGAATGGTGATATTCTCATCCGCATAGGCTGCGCCGATAATGAGATCAGATATTCCATCTCCGTTGATATCACCGGTCGCTATAGATCTACCGGAATAAGAGTAGGAAAAGGAGGAGGCTATCCCAATAAAGGTGGTGCCAGTAGTTCCATCCAATTCAGAAAGGTCAATGGATGTTTGCGCTGTAACTTGGGAGGATAAGAGTAAGGGCGTGAGGAGCAGCGATGCCAGGGTTAGCCTTCTGCTGAATACCGCAAATTTATTTTTGGTTACCCGCTTTATAAAACCCCATAACGGTTGGTTATCTTCATCAATTCCTTCTACCCAACACGCTTTCAAACCAGCTACCCTGGAAAGCCATCTATATAATGAACGCGCTCTTCGATTCGATTCAGTAATCAACGGCGAATGGAACGTATTCTGCTTTATCACATTCATAAATTACCCCTTAAATTAAAAACATTAGAAAAATCTAATGTTGTAAATACTTATAAACCGGACAAAAACGGTTATAGATCGGACAAAAACACTAACAAACCGGACATTTATGGAGCTTTCTGAGCGTCTGTGCCTTGTAGCTTTTTGATAGGAGAAAGGTGATAAGTGAGGGAGCCCTCACCTTTCTCCTATCTCTTATTTATTTAATCACTGTCATTGCGATCCTGGCGAAGGCCAGGAGAAGCAATCTCAGCGAGGTTGCCCGCCTTCAGTAGCCTACTTGCGGAGGACAGGCAATTCGATAACCGTTTTGGTTAAACTCAGTGAGTCATGATTCATTTCCAACCGCTTTTTAATGAGGTCATCCCGAACTAGTTTCGGGATCTTATGGAACGGCTGTAAATCTACTTTTCATCGCTACCCCTTACACCAAGAAGAATACTCTTTCGATACATTCTATTTCTATTCTCTTGATCAATTCATTGCTCAGAGATAGAGCCTTATGCTTTTAGAATGTTGATTAACCAGAGATATATTCCTTGTTATATTTTTTGAGGTACTTTATAGTTCCAATCCTCACAAAGATCCCGAAACACGTTCGGGATGACCCTGAAATAGGACATGTTGTACAGATTCATGAAATCCCAGTATTCGGCGTTGTCATCGAATTATCTAACCATTGACGTTAGAAGCGATTGTTAGATTTCTCACACCGCTTGTCTATCGACACAAGCAGGTTCGAAATGACAAAGTTACGTGGTCTTATTTAATCAATGTCTTTGCGATCCTGGCGAATGCCAGGAGAAGCAATCTCAGTGAGGTTGCCGCGGTCGCGCTCCGCTGGCTCCCTCGCAATGACTGCTTATTTAATAAGCGTCATCTTTCGGGTTAATTGTTGTCCGCCCGTGGTAAGCCGGTACACATACACCCCACTGGAAAGCGCGGAAGCATCAAAGGTCACCTCATAGCGGCCTGCGGGCTTTTGTTCGTCCACCAGCTGGGCTACCTTTTGCCCCATCAGGTTAAAGACCTCCAGGGAAACCCGTCCTGCGCGGGGCACCTCAAACAGAATATTCGTACCAGGGTTGAAGGGGTTCGGATAGTTCTGCGCAAGGGTAATTTGCTCCGGCAGGCTTGGGTCGGGTTGTGTGTTTACTCCAATTACCGGAGTAAGGACAAGTTCAAAGCGGTGCCCGTCAGCCTTTGCTTTAGGGGCAGCCAGGGAAGCGGGCGCCCCCACGGCTTTAGCCTGAACACTGCGAATGGCCAGGGAAAGGGTGTCGCCCTGGGAAAGCTCAACGACGTCTTCTGTCTCGAGGTCTTCGAGGGTGATCGTCCAATCTTCGAACTGCTCCAATCCTTCGAAGGTGACTTCGGCCTGAGAGGCCGCCCCCATCCCGGAAAGATCCAGCGGTACACGAAGTTCTTGCTCATAATCAAGAGGAAGGGCATTGATCTGCAGCTCCTCATTATTACTCGCGTGGGTAGCCAATTTTAGATAACTGGAAGACAGGGGTGTTAAAGACAGCCCATCGAAGGCGTCCCGTCCTAGTTCCCCCCCTTGCTGGAAGGAAAGCCAGGCGTCGGCAGAAAAGCTACCTGCTTCCGCGTGGATCTTTAGTGCTTTAGGCTCGGTGGCCACGCTCTTTAGTAAACTCACCGTGGTAAGCAAGGTATCGGCCTCTTCGATAGTCAGCGAGCCACTGCCCCCAAAGCCCTGGATAAAGAAGCCCTGGAAGGCACCTATTTCCCCGTCGGTAATA